>CBDUYQ010000185.1:0-3467 GCA_965371475.1 uncultured bacterium | reverse complement strand
GGTGCGCTACGCCGAGACCGACCAGATGGGCGTGGTTTACCACGCCAACCACCTCGTCTGGTTCGAGATGGGCCGGACAGACCTTTTCCGCCAGCGCGGCTACGCCTACCGCGACCTGGAAAAAGAGGGCTACCACATCGTCGTGGGCGAGGTGCGCTGCCGCTACCACGGCCCGGCGCGCTACGACGACACCCTGACCGTCCGCACCCGGGTCAAAGAGGCCGGCAGCCGCCTGGTCAAGTTCGAGTATGAGATTCAGAGCGAGGACGGCGGCAAAGTCGCCTCGGGCGAGACCATGCACATCATCACCGGCGCCGACGGCAAACCGACCCAGCTTCCGGAGAAGTATGTGAGTATGCTGAAAAATTCCGCCTGATGAGATTCACAAATGAAAAAGAAAAAGACGAAAAAGGCTTCACCGCAGAGACACAGAGAACACAAAGGAAAGAAAAAAACTGCCTCTATGGCTCAGCGAAGAAAGCAAAAGGGAAAAGCAAGCTCCATTGCTCTGGACGGCAACACGCTCACCAGGGAGCAGTTCCGCCGGATTGTGTTTGACGGCGCCAAGGTATCGTTGGCCCCGGCAGCGCGCAAGGCAGTCAAGAGTTCCCGCAAGGTCATCGACCGGATTACCGAGCAGGACGCCATCGCCTACGGCATCACCACCGGCTTCGGCGACCTGGCCCGGATACACATCCCCCCCAACAAGCAGCGGGAGTTACAACTCAACCTCGTCCGCAGCCACGCCGCCGGGGTGGGCGCGCCGCTGAGCGAAGAGCAGTCCCGTGCAACTTTACTGCTCCGGGCCAATGTGCTGGCCAAGGGACTCTCCGGCGTGCGCGAAGTGGTGGTGGAAACCCTGCTCGCCATGCTCAACCACGGCATCCACCCCGTCATACCCAGCCGGGGGTCGGTGGGGGCGAGCGGCGACCTGGCTCCGCTTTCGCACCTGGCGCTGGTGACGCTGGGCGAAGGCGAGGCATTCGTTAAAGGTAAGCGGATGAGCGGCGCCGCGGCGCTCAAGCAGGCGGGCATCCAACCGCTAAAGCTCGAACCCAAGGAAGGACTGGCATTGGTCAATGGAACCCAGCCGTCCCTGGCGCTGGGCCTGATTACCCTGCTGGAGGCGGAAACCCTGGTGGACACCGCCGACGTGGCCGCCGCACTCTCGCTCGACGCCCTGCGCGGCACCCCGGTGGCCTTCGACCCGCGCATCCACAACGCCCGGCCCTACCCCGGCCAGCAGCAGACGGCCCGGAACCTGCTGGCGTTGATGGAAGGCAGCGGCATCCGCAAGTCTCACGAGGACTGCCCGCGTGTGCAGGACGCCTACTCGTTGCGCTGCACCCCGCAGGTACACGGCAGCGTGCGCGAGGCGCTGGCCTTTGTCCGCCACATCCTTACGATTGAGTTGAACGCGGGCACGGACAACCCGCTGGTGTTTGCCAAAGAAGGCGAGGTGATTTCCGGCGGGAACTTCCACGGCGCGCCGCTGGCCCTGGCGCTCGACACGCTCGGCATCGCGCTCACCCAACTCGGCAACATCAGCGAACGCCGCACCGAGCGGCTTATCCAGCCCGCCTACAGCGACCTGCCCGCCTTCCTGACCAAGCGGCCCGGCATCCACTCCGGCTTTATGATGGCGCAGGTGACGGCCGCCGCGCTGGCCTCGGAAAACAAGGTGTTGGCGCACCCGGCTTCGTCCGACTCGATTCCCACCAGCGGCAACGAAGACTTTGTTTCGATGAGCATGGGCGCGGCGCTCAAGGCCGGGCAGATGGCCGATAACGTGCGGACGATTCTGGCGGTGGAGATTCTCTGCGGCTGTCAGGGTCTCGACCTGCTGTCCCCGCTCAAGACAAGTCCTTCTCTGGAACGCGCAAAGCAGGCGCTCCGCAGCTGGGTGCCGATGCTCAAAGCCGACCGGGAGTTGACACCCGACATCGAAGCCACCCGCAGGCTGGTAGCTTCCGGCGCCTTTCAAGCGATACTGTCAGATTAATTTTTCGAGTTCGCCCGGCAGGAAACCCTTTCGCAAAAGCTATTTGAAATCTGCTTCCAAGTCGGCTGTGGGCGCGGGTTCGCCGTTGGAGAGGTGCTTGTGCAGGAAGAGAATAAACCGTATCCCGGCTATCCAGCTAAACGGGAAGGCCCCCAGGGTGTAGTGGCCGCAGGGCATCATCATGCGCTCGTGCTCGACGCCGTGCCGTTCCATCTCCTGCCAGAGTTTGCAGGAGACCTCCGGCACAAAGGAGAGGTCGTGCTGGGCGGAAATCAGAAGCATCTTGTGCCGGTTGCCGCCCAGCCGTGGGATATAGTCAAACGGACTGATAGACCGCCAGGCTTCCCGAAGTTCTTCGGCGTTCAGATGCGGCTCAATCCCCTGCCAGACGTGCTCGGTAGTCATGCCGGTGCGGACAACATCACCGAACAGAGTGGAAACATGAAGGAACGCTGCCACGCGTAGCGCCGGTTCGTGCGCCATGGTGATAAACCCGATACAGGAACCGATGCTGGTTCCCACCAACCCGATACGGTCGTAGCCCTGCATCTCCAGCCAGCGAACCGCCCGCCGGACGTCGAGCACCGACTGCCGGTTGGCCTGAATGGTGAGACCGACGTTGGGGCTGACCAGCGGGTCGGCCCGTTCAAACTTGTCCGGTCTGCGGTAGTCATGGTAGGGCAGGCTCAGCCGCAACGCGCTCAGGTTCACCCGGTTAAGCCAGTGGCAGATGCCCACCTGACTTTCCGGCTGCGAGTTCCACTGCGGCATGACAATGACCGCGCGCCCCTGGGCCTTCTCCGAGGGGAACCAACGGCCCCCGGCGGTGTTGTTTTCCGGATAGGGCGATTCGATGGCGCTGGGGTAGCGGAGGTTTTCGCCGTCGAGTTTGTACCACTCCGCCGGGCCGGTGGCAAAAAATTCGTCGCTGTTGGCAAGAGTGTCCTTCGAGTAACGCAGCAGGAACTCTTTGGGGTCGTCATGGGCGGGGTCGCCGCCGATGTGCTCGATGCCCCACTCGAAAGGATGCGTGTAGCGGCGCTTGTCCTTTTTCCAGTGAGCAATCTCGAAATGGTGCATTAAGGGTCGAATCATAATAAGTCCAGCCAGCCCAAAATAATGAAAAGGATGAATTTACCAGTGTAGAAAGCCGCCGGGAAAACTGTCAAGCGCAGGAGGGTGAACGGCTTCTTCTGCCGGTTAAACAGATAAGGACGCGCATCCAAGTGCGCGCCCTGATTGAATCCATCCTGTGAATTCGGGCCGCGGCTACTTCGACCTCGTTGCCGACCAATCCATCTCCCGGCGCCCCATATCCACCTTCCCCTTCAGGGTGTCTCCTTTCAGGGTGCCCCGGTATTTCAACTCCCGTTCGCCCCGGGGCGTTTTCCGAGTAATCGTGAACGTAACCTCATTCCCTTTGACCTTGCCCTTCAGTTCTGTTGCGCCCCGGGGACCTTCCAGC
>CBDUYQ010000184.1:0-3467 GCA_965371475.1 uncultured bacterium | reverse complement strand
CCGGGAACTGCAAGCGGCGCAGGGATTGCAGAATTTCCCGCTGGTCCTGGGTGAAATCGTTTTCAGTGCGCGGCTTCATGTCGTAGGTGACCAGGGCGATCCAGTCATCTTTTTTTAACTGCCGCAGGAACATGGCAACGGCATCCAGGTTTTCGTAGATCAAATATCCCACAGTGGGGTTGGCTTCCAGGAGTATAACGGCGGTGATGGGCGCTTCCGAAGGCGCGAAGGCGGTGACTTCCACCTCTTTTTTGTCCACATACACGCGGAAGTGCTCCCGCTGGAGGCTGGAGATGAAGTTCCCGTGACGGTCCATCACGGTGACGTCCATGTTGACGATGGGAACGTCCACCCGAAGGGTAAAGGATTCGTCTTCTTTCTTGTCCTGCTTGGGCTTAATGGGGCCCTGGCGCTGCTCGCTCTGGGACTGCTGGAGCGGCTGCGCGATGATGGTCAGCGCCCCCAGCGCCAGCAATGCCATCAGCATCACGGTCCAAACCCTGCTCGGCGTTCTCATTCTCATTACACACACCCCTTGGCCTCATCTTGCCATCCTCTATCGGACGGGTCAACGGCGGCCGGCCCTTCGATTCCACGCCGGACCCTGTGATAAGATTCCCCTTCCATCACCGGCCCGGAAGGCACCGTACTGCTGGCCCGCCAGTAATACGATGCAGGTTCCGGCCCCGACGATGGCAGCCATTCCGGCCAGGGAGGGTCGAGCGTGCGTAAAGCCAAGATTGTCGCCACCATCGGGCCCTCCTCGCGCGACCCGAAGATGCTCGACGCCCTGCTCGGCGCCGGGCTGGACGTGGCCCGGCTGAATTTCTCTCACGGCGACCACAAAACCCACGCCCAGGTCATCCGCCACCTGCGGCGGCTGAGCTTCGCGCGGGAGCGGCCCCTTTCCATCGTTGCCGACCTGCCAGGCCCGAAGATCCGCACCGGACGGCTGCCGGACGGCAAACCGATTCCCCTGCGGGAGGGCCGGACTGTGACCCTGACAGGCCGCGACATAGTGGGAAGCCCGGAGCGCATCGGCATTACCTACTCTCGGCTGGCGCGGGATGTGCGCTCCGGCGACCGCATCCTGCTGGATGACGGGCTGCTGGAACTGCGCGTGCTGGGGCGCAAAAACCGGGAGGTGCAGTGCAAGGTCATCCACGGCGGGTTGCTCAAGGAACGCAAGGGGGTGAACCTGCCCGGGGTCAAGCTGAGTATCTCCTCGCTGACGGCGGTGGACAAGAAACACCTGAAGTTCGCTCTGGAACATGGTGTCAATTACGTGGCGCAATCGTTCGTGCGCTCCGCCAAAGACGTTAAGGAACTCAAACGGCTGATCGCCCGGCTGGGCTACGACACCCCGGTGGTGGCCAAAATCGAAAAGCCGGAGGCGCTGGAATATCTCGATGAAATCCTGGCCGTGGCCGACGGCGTGATGGTGGCCCGCGGCGACTTGGGAGTAGAGATGCCGCCGGAGAAGGTTCCGGTGGCGCAGAAGAGAATCATCGAGAAGGCTAACCAGGCTCAGATACCGGTGATTACCGCCACGCAGATGCTCGAGTCGATGATTGAGAACCCGCGCCCCACCCGCGCCGAAGCCTCTGACGTGGCCAACGCCATCTTCGACGGAACCGATGCCGTCATGCTCTCCGGCGAGACCGCCAGCGGCAAATACCCGCGCGAGGCTGTCGCCATGATGAACCGCATCATCCGGGAAGCGGAAACAGCTACCACAAGGGCCCCGCAGCGGCGGCGGCGGCAAGGGCGGATGAGCATCCCGGAAACGATAGCCGAGGCGGCTTCGTATGCGGGCGACTACCTGGGGTTGAAAATTATCGCGGTGTTTACCGAAAGCGGGTCCACCGCGGAACTCGTTTCCAAATACCGCCCCACCCCGATGATTATCGCCTTCTCGCCCCACCGCGAAGTGCGCCGCCGCATGGCACTCTACTGGGGCGTGATGCCCCGGCGCATCAACCGCGTACGCGATGTCGATGCACTCACCCGTAGAACGGAGGAACGCCTGCTGGAAGAAAAACTGGTGCAGAAAGGCGACGTGATCGGCATGGTGGCCGGGACGCCGCTCCAGACCCGCGGCACCACCAATATGTTGAAGCTGATTACCATCGGCGGCTAGCAGACTCTTCCCCGAGTGCGGAGAATTCTTCTGCCGTGACACCAACCAAATTGGTGGTTGCCGCTGCTCAATAAATTCCGGTAAAAAGTCCCGGGAGGGTTTCACGGAAGAGCTGGGCGAACTGCGCTTTATGCGCCTGACGCAAGCGAATTGAAAATGGCAATGGAATTTTCTCAAGTGGAACAAGCCCGTGCACTGCTACGGGAGCACCTTCCGGTAACTCGGTTGGCCGGCGCAGCCTCCCTTTCGCGCGATACGGGGGCTGAGGTTTCTCTCAAATTGGAGACAGAGCTGCCGACAGGATCATTCAAGCCGCGCGGCGCGCTCTATGCCCTGCTCCAGCGCAGCGCCGAAGGACCGGTGGCGGGCGTGACCGCTTCCAGCACAGGCAACCACGGCGCGGCAGTCGCCTACGCCGCCAAAAAACTGAAAATGCCCGCGACAATTTTCCTGCCGAAGAACCCTAACCCGGTCAAGCGCGCGCGGATTGCCAGGCTGGGAGCAGAGATTGTCGAAACCGGCAGAGACATCAGTGACGCTTTCGGAGCGGCGCTTGCCTTCAGCCGGGAGAAAAGTTTTTACCTCCTCAATGACGCCAGCGACACCAACGTGCCTTACGGTACCGCCACCATCGGCTGCGAAATTCTGGAGCAGGCGCCCGGCGCCGAGGTAATCTTTGTTCCCGTAGGTGACACGGCGCTGGTTCGCGGCGTGGCCTTTGCCGCCAAACACTTGAAGCCGGACATCCAAATTATCGGTGTGCAGGCCGAGCGTGCCCCGTCCTATACCCTCTCCTGGAAGCAAGGAAAAACCGTTACGACCGAGACCTGCAACACCATCGCCGACGGGCTGGCGACGCGGACACCGCTGGAAGAAAATGTCGCTGCCATCCGCGACCTGGTGGATGACATGGTTCTGGTGAGCGAGGAAGAGTTGCTCGACGCCGTCCGTCGCCTGGAACAAGACGAGCACATCACCGCCGAACCCGCTGGCGCAGCCACGACGGCGGCCCTGTTGAAAGCGGGAAAGAGATTTTTCCAAAAGAAGGTTGTGCTCCTGGTCACCGGCTCGAATCTTTCGCCGGACTGTCGGCGACGTGCAACCCTGCCAGGAAACTGATGCGAGAGAAACCTTTTCTGCCTGCTGTCCGTCTGATATCTGCAGGGAGGTGAATGGAATGAAAAACGACTTAACCCGCATATTCTGCTCTGTGCTTGCTCTGACCATCCTGGCAGGCCCGGGAATCGTTCGCGCACAAGAAGTACATTCCCAGAGCGCCATCAGCAGTGAACTGGCGGAGATGCACCGGGCAGATCAGGCTGACCGC
>CBDUYQ010000183.1:0-3486 GCA_965371475.1 uncultured bacterium | reverse complement strand
GCTGGGGCTGTAGGTGACATCCGCGGCGGAGAAGGTAACGGCGCCGTTGGTGGCCGGGGTGACGGCGGTGACGGCAAGGGTATCGCCGTCGAGGTCGGAGTCGTTGGCCAGGACATTTACGGTAACCGTCCCGTCTTCCAGGACGTTGGCCGGGTCGTCCACAGCCACCGGGTCATCGTTGACCGGGGTGAAAAAGATGATCACGGTGGCCGGGTTAGCGGAGTCGGCCGTGCCGTCGTTGGCGAAGTAGGTAAAGGTCGCCGGGCCGAAGTAGTTATCCGCCGGGGTGACCTGAATCTCGGGGCCGGCCAGAA
The DNA here is from genome assembly GCA_965371475.1 of uncultured bacterium. Taxonomy (GTDB): domain Bacteria; phylum Acidobacteriota; class Terriglobia; order Acidiferrales; family 2-02-FULL-67-57; genus CBDUYQ01. Next base: position 3,172 of record CBDUYQ010000183.1, on the reverse strand, counting down.
TGACCGCGGTTAGATTCTCATCGATTGTGCCGACGGCGCTGATGGCAAGAGTGTCTGCCTCGGCATCGGAGTCGTTGCTGAGCAGGGTGGCAACAGGAATCGAAAGTACGGAGTCTTCATTGCCGGGTGCGGCGGTCAGGACGTCGTCGTTGGCAACGGGGAGGTCGTTAATCGTATTGAAAGCGACGGTAACAGTAGCGGTGTCTGAGCCGCCATTGCCATCGTCAACCTCGTAAGTAAAAGTGGCTGTGCCGTTGAAGTTGGCGGCCGGAGTAACCTCGACATCCGTTCCGTTGAGCGAGACGGAATCCAAGCTGGCATCGTCCGGGTTCAAGGTTGTAATCGAGAGTTCGTCGCCGTCAATATCGGAGTCGTTGCTGAGCAGGCTGGCTGCCGGAATGGTCAACAAGGTGTCTTCGCTACCCGGGGTTGCTGTCAGGTCGTCGTCCCCGGCGACCGGGATATCGTTAACCGGTGCAACCGTGATGGTGACAGTGGCGGCCGTTTCGCTGTCCACGAGGTCGTCATTGGCCAAGAAGGTGAAGGCGTCCGGGCCGAAATAGTTCGCGTTGGGGGTGTAGGTCGCCTGGTCTCCCTCCAGCGTAAGGGCGCCATTAGCAGGCATGTCCACAAGGGCAAAGGTAAGGCTGTCACCCTCGCCGTCTGTAGCACTCAGGGTGATGATGGCGGAAGTATCTTCGTCCAGGTTCAGGGAAATATCATCTGCGATGGGTGCGGTGTTTCCCTGTTCGATTACCAGGGTGAGTTCGGCGGTTTTTTCCGCGTCGCTGCCTTGGCCGGATATGGTCACAGTGAAGCTCCCCAAGGGAGCCCTGCGTTCAGCCGTGAAGGTCAGCGTGGCGGAACCTCCAACCGGGACGGAGTCGTTATCGAATTCCGCCGTAACCTGGGCCGGGAGGCCGTCCACGCGCAGCCGGATTAAGTCACTCAGGCCGCTCAGAGAAGTGGGCGTGACGGTGGTGGAAACGGTGCTGCCCGTCGGAAGGGTTAGGGCCGGGTCGCCGAGGCTGAGCGAGAAATCAGGGTTGAAAATGCCGGTGCTGGAGCCTGTCTGCACCTGACTGGAGAAATCAACGATCTTCCATTCGGTGTTGTTGGGGTCTTCCGTGGGGTACATCTGGATGCGCAGGGTGAGGTTCTCGACCTGCTGCTGCGGCTCGTCACTGTTTTTGAGTGTGAAGGTGATTTCAAAGTGGACCTGGTAATCAATGTGATCTCGGCTGATCTGCCGGTTGTCGATCCGGTAGAACACCCGTGCTTCCGAGGCCTGCTGGAAGAAGTTGCGGATGCTCTCTTCCAGGGTGCCATACCCGCTGAAGAGCACCGGGTCGAAGCAGGAGAGGAACTGGTTGACCTGCAAACTTTCGTACCCGAGCCGGAAGCAGTTTTCAATAATCTGGTCGGCGTCCTGGTAGGCAATTTCCACGACTTTCAGCCCAAAGACTTGTGAGGCGGTGGCGCCGAACTCGGAGGTGATAGTCAGTGCGATGTCGTAGTTGCCGGGAGCAAGGCTCCAGGTGTCTATGGCAAGCAACGCCCGGCTGGAGCCGAGGGATGCGCCTTCGACCTGCCAGTCGAAGCCGGTGATACTGCCGCCATCGACATAGCTGTTCGAGGCGTCGAGCCGCAACTGGGCGCCTTGCAGGACTTCAAAGGTGTCCTGGGTAATAATTGCCGGCGGCTCGTTGAGGTTGTAGATATGTTCGATGGTTGTCTCAATGACCGGATCCGGGAACACAACAACGGCCACTTCCGGCGGCATGACTCGCAGGAAGATTGTTACGCTGGCTTCCAGATCGCCAGAGGTTGCTGTCAGGCCTACGGAGTAGTCGCCCGGCGCGGCGTCGGCGGAGGCGCTGAAGGAAAGTTGCGCGGATTGCTCGGCGCCAATCGAACCCGTGCTCAGCACGGCGTCCACACCGGCCGGGAGGTTGCTGACGGCGAGTTCGACGGTTCCTGTGAAGCCGCCCATCGGCCCGAGAATAATTTCGATTGCCGGGCTGGTTCCACCCTGGTTCACCACCAGCGGGTTGTCTGCGCTGTTGCGGGGTTCAATGACCAGCAGGAAGCTGGGCTTGGGCAGCACCTGGAATTCTACAGTGGCTGCTCCGGCCGGCGTTTGCAGCGTGATGGGGTGGGGTCCGAGTTCGGCGGTGGCCGATAGGGTGATGCGCACCGGAACTTCGGTAGCAGTGGCGCCATCGAGGGTTTCGATGGCCAAGCCTTCGCCGGTAATCGAAAGCGAATCGAAGGGCAACAGGTTGGCGCCGGAGAGGATGGCATCGACCACGCTGCCTTGCACACCCAAGTTTGGTTCCATGGAAAAGTCCGGAGTGTTGGAGGTGGAGTTGAGCGCGTCCAGAATTTCTTGCGCGGTGGCGTTCCGCTTGGGTTCGGGTGGCAGGCCTTGCTGGATGCAGGTGGTCTCTCCGGGGAACAGGACTTCCGTATCCGGGATATTGGGGTCGCTGGAGTTGAGCGTCACGACTCCCTCGAGCGCGGTGGCGCAGGTGTAGGCCGGGTTGGTTCCGTCGATGAATTCGTCGGTGCCGATGACACCCGCTACCGCGGCGTTGGTGCGGATGTTGAACTTGCCGTCGGGGTGCAGGCGCTTGACGACGGAGGCGCGCAGTTTGCCGGCGACCAGTTCGATTTCGGTCTGCTCGGCGGCGACATCGTGCTGGAGAATACGGATTTGCGCTTCTGAGCCGAGGTTGAGCGTAGAGCCGTCAGAAAGCCGGATGCGGACGCGGCCCCCGCGATTGGTTTCAATCAGGTCGTTCCAAAAAATGGAGATGCCCTTTACGGTCTTGAGTGCATCGTCGTCACCACGATGGATGAGGCTCTCCGGCCGGACCGCCGTAACTTTACCGGCGTCCTCTTGTGCGGCCAGTCCCACAGCAAAGGGGGCGGCCAGACACACCAATAGCAGGGAAATAGTGGACAGTTTTATGGCGCCAGCCGGGGACAAAAAGTTCCTGCCCCAGAGATGAACTCCGTTTCGCCCTTGCAATGTTTTTTTCATTTTGGTAGCCCAAAGCGGAAGGAACATTACTCAAATCAACCTAACCGCCACCGTCACCCAATAATAATCGTTTAATGGGGGAGAGAAAGCAATCTGCAAGAAGCCTCATTTTGCCTATATCCCGAA
>CBDUYQ010000182.1:0-3489 GCA_965371475.1 uncultured bacterium | reverse complement strand
GGACTACTTTTCCGCCGTGGAAGAAAAGCTCACCATCCCGCCCAAAGAGGCTGCCCGAATCCATCAACTCGCCGGACGGCAGGCAGCCGATTTGAAACAGTGGAAAGAGGCGCGTAAGCATTACCTCCTCGCCGGCGAAATCGGCGGGGACAAATTCGAATGGATAAGCACCTACGGGCAGGCCCACGCGCTGGCTTCTATGGAACGATATGCGGAGGCCATCCCGCACTACCGCCGCGCGCTCGAACTCATGGGCCACGACATTGACCTGGACATCCTCGAAGAGTTCGGCAGCGTCCTCGTCTTCCACCAACAGTACCCGGAAGCCATCCCCCTGCTGGTCAACCTCCTGGAGATTGACCCGGAAAGGGTGGCCGCCTACAACCGCCTGGCCGTTGCCCTGCATGCGCTCCAGAACTACCGCGCCGCCGTAGAAATTTTGCAGAAGCGGGCGCAGGTGGCCGAAGAGACTCTGGCCACGCTGTTCCTGCGCGCCATTTCGCACGACCAGTTGCGCCAGTGCCTGCAGGCGCAGGAGTTCTACGAAAAATTCCTCGCCCTCAACACCGACCGCCGCTCCAACCAGTTCTTCCAGGCTTCCGGCCGCCGGCGCGCCTTGAAAAAAACCTGCAAAGAGAAACGCAAAGGAGTACAATAACGTCCCAGATAGGGGGGTAGGGCCAATGATTTGGCGGAAAGGTTTTGCGCTTCCGCTCGTGTTACTGCTCGGCGCCGGCCTTTGGGCCGAAGACCTGCAAAAGCTGCGCGAAAAACTCGCCCGCGAAAACGACCCCTCCAAGCGCGCCAAAATCAGCGTCAAAATCGGCCGCGAACTGCTCAAGGAATCACAAAATCTCTACCGCGCCGAAACCTACGACCTCGGCCACGAAAAATTGCAGGAATACCTTGCCGTCATCTCTACCGCCTTTGAAGACCTCCAGAGTTCCGGCCGCCAGGCCCGCCGCAAGCCGCGCGGGTTCAAGGACCTGGAAATCCACCTCCGCAAAAGCCGCCGCACCCTCGAAGACGTGGCCCGCTCCCTGCCCTTCGGCGTCCGGGAACCGGTACAAGAAACCGTGCAGAAGGTGAAGGACATGCGGTCGGAACTCCTCGCCGCAATCATGAACGTGAACACAGCAAAGAGAGCAAAGAGAGAAGGGGTAGGATGAAGCCCCGCCTCGGCTCTGTTCTCCCCTTGGCCCTGATTCTGGTTGCAGGGGCTATGCCTGCGCTGGCCCAACGGGCCGACTACCTCACCCCCGTGGAAGTCGCCCTGGTTCGCGACACCATGGAACCACAGAAGCGCATCAAGCTCTTCCTCGATTTCGCGGCGGACCGGCTGGACTCGCTGGAAAAGGAACTGCGCTCTGCGGGCAAGCATCCGGAACAACACACCCGCGAACTCACCGTCAAGTTCGACCACTACATCCGCGCCGTTGACGACGTGGCCGGCCACCTCGAAATGTGGCTCGAACGCGGCGGGGTGGACCTGCGCAAGCTCCGCAAGCAACTGCCCAAAGCCAGCGAGGACCTCCTGGCCCGCCTGACAGTAATCCAACAGGGCAACGCCGCCCTGCAGGAAACCGACCTCCACTTCGACCTGGAAGATGCCATCGAAGCCACCGAGGATGTGCTCAAAATGGGCAAGGACATCCCCAATGAAATCCTCCCGCCCCGCCTGGCTTCCAGCGAAGGCATCCGCAAGCCCAAGGACGCTCCCCCGGAACCCGGCAAACCCACCCTCCGGCGGCCGGGCGAAGACTCCTCCGGCCAGAAACCGAAAGACAAACCCCCGCCGCAGCCCTGACCCTCCAACTTTCCCTCTTCCTTCCCGGTGCTAAGATAGAGAGCGTAACCACTTTGGGGCGCCACCGTAATAGCAATGGACCTTCAGGAAAAAATCAGCCAGTTGCCGGATACGACCGGCGTCTATCTCTTCAAAGACGCGCTTGACCGGGTCATCTACGTCGGCAAGGCCAAGTCGCTGCGTTCCCGCGTTCGGTCCTACCTTTCCGACCGGGCGCGGATGGAAGCCAAGACCGGCTCGCTGATGCGCGAAGCCCTCGACGTGGAAACCATCGTCGTGGACAACGAAAATGAAGCCCTGGCGCTCGAAAACAACCTGATCAAGCAGCACCAGCCCCGCTTCAACGTCCTGCTCCGCGATGACAAGACCTACCCTTACATCAAATTCACCGCCGGGGAGAAGTTCCCCCGCATCTACGTCACCCGCCGCGTCAAGAAAGACGGCTCGCTCTACTTCGGCCCCTACTTCCCCGCCCGGCTGGCCCACCGGCTGGCGGAGTTGATCCACCGCAACTTCAAAGTCCCCTCCTGCACGGTTGATCTCACCCGCAACCACCACCGCCCCTGCCTGCAATACCACATCCAGCGTTGCTGGGGTCCGTGCGTGGAAGGCCTGGTCTCCGGCGAACGCTATACCGAAGCGGCCCGCGACACCAAACTCTTCCTTTCCGGCAAGGACGGCGACCTGCTCACCAGCCTGCAAGCGCGCATGGAAGAGGCCTCCACCGACGAGCGCTACGAAGAGGCCGCCGTGTACCGCGACATGCTCCGCACCGTCGAGGAACGTTCAAAGCGGCAGAAACTCGCCGCCGCCACCGGCGACGACATTGACATCGTCGGCTACCACTTCGAGGAGCCGCTGCTGGCCGTCAACGTCTTCCACGTCCGCAACGGGCGCGTGGTGGACCGCCGCGAGTTCTTCTGGGAGGACATCGAGCCGGCCGCCGGTGAATATAACGCCGGCGAGTTCGACGCCGGTGAATTCCTCGGCGCGCTCCTCAAGCAACTCTACTTGAGCCCAGGCTACGTCCCGCAGGCCGTCCACCTGCCCGCGGACTTCGAGGACCGCGAATCACTCGCAGACCTGCTCAGCGAACGCAAAGGCCGCCGGGTCGAGATCGCCACCCCGCAGCGCGGCGCCAAACGCGCCCTGCTCGACCTGGTGCAACAGAACGCCGCCCACAGCTTTACCCAGCGCTTTCGAGTGCTCAAGCCCGGTGCCAAAGCCGTCAGCGAGGGGCTCCAGAACGCGCTCGGCCTGCAAGCCCCCCCGCAGCGGATCGAAAGCTTCGACATCTCCCACCTGCAAGGGGCCGAAACCGTCGCCTCCATGGTTGTCTGGGAGAAAGGAAAATTACGGAAATCGGATTACCGCAAGTTCATCATCAAGGAAGCGCCCGCCAACGACGACTTTGCCGCCATGCGCGAAGTCGTAGGCCGCCGTTACCGCCGCCTGCAAAGTGAAGACAAGCCCCTGCCCGACCTTGTCCTGATTGACGGTGGCCTCGGCCAATTGCACGCCGCTGCCGAAGCGCTGGAAGAACTCGGCATCATCAACCAGCCGCTGGCTTCCATCGCAAAGAAGGAAGAGATCATCTACGTCCTCGGGCAGGAGGAAGAACCTGTCAAGCTCGACCGCCACTCGCCCGTCCTCCACCTTGTCCAGCAGATACGCGACGAAAC
>CBDUYQ010000181.1:0-3495 GCA_965371475.1 uncultured bacterium | reverse complement strand
ACTGTCGCCTACGACCCCAGCATGAAGGACGCCGGCCTTTTCGTCCGCAAGGTCCCCAGCCTGAAGTGGCTGGTCGAAGGGTCAAAATGGGTCGAGTTGGACGAACGCCTGGGCCGCCGGGAGGGAGAGGTGCTGATCACGAAGAAGTACGCTTCGTCCTTCTTCGGCACCGACCTGGCGTCGCAATTGACATCGCAGGGGGTGGATACGCTCATCATCACCGGATGCACCACCAGCGGCTGCATCCGGGCCACCGCCGTCGATGCGCTCCAGAATGGGTTGCACGCCATCGTGCCGCGCGAAGCCGTCGGCGACCGCGCCGAGTTACCGCACGAGGCCAACCTCTTCGACATCGACGCCAAATACGGTGACGTCGTAAGCGTGAAAGAGGTTTTGCAGTATCTCAAAGAGTTGTCGGCGGAAGCCGCCGTCCAGCCGGCCATGGTCAAAGAGAAGGCACGATGAGGGTGCGGCGAACACCAAAAGGTTTAGTTTGTGGTTATTTTGAATTGTCCGTGAAACTGGACTCAAGGAGAGGGGCATGCAGTTAAACATTCGTAGCAGTATGAAGTTTGTGGTAACCATCGGAGTTCTGTTCCTGTTGTCGGTGTTGCCGGCAGCCGCGCAGACCGCCACCGGCTCCATCCACGGCACCATCACCGACCAGAGCGGCGCTGTGCTGCCGGGCGTGAATGTCACGGCCCGGAACGTCGCCACCAACCTGGAACGCAACACCACCACCGACCAAGACGGTTTCTACCAGTTCCTGGTCTTGCCGGCCGGGACCTATGAAATAACAGCGGAAGCCTCCGGTTTCCGCCGGGATATCCGGCAGGGCATCGAGCTGCAAATCAACCAGGAAGCCCGCATTGACATCTCTCTGCAGGTCGGCGACCTGGCACAGGAAGTCATCGTCACCTCCGCCCCTCCTCTGGTGGAAACTTCGAGTTCCGCCGTCGGCGATGTCATTGAGAACGCGCGCATCGTCGGCATGCCGCTCAATGGACGCAACTTCCAGGCACTGGCGCTTTTGACCTCCGGCACCGCGCCCGCGCAGGAGGGCTCCACCACCGAGTTCTTCGGCACCGCCTGCGGCAGCATCGGGATTGCCGTCAACGGGGGCCGCGACGACCAGAACCACATGATGATTGACGGCATCACGGCCATCGATCATTACTTCAACATCCTCTCGCTCTGCCCCTCGGTGGACGCCGTGCAGGAGTTCAAGGTGCTGAAAAACTCCTACAACGCCGACTTCGGCATGTTCGGGTCGGGGCAGATTATCGCCACCACCAAGTCCGGCGGCAACCAGTTCCACGGCAACGTCTTTGAGTTCCACCGCAACCACGCTTTTTCCGCCAAAAACTTTTTCGACTTTCAGGACCAGGATATCCCTATCTTTGTCCAGAACCAGTTCGGCGGCACCCTCGGCGGCCCCATCAAGGAAGACAAGACCTTCTTCTTTCTCTCCTTCGAGAGCCTGCGGGTCAGCCAGAGCGAGACCCGCCGCTCTTCCTTGCCCACTGCCGAGCAAAGGGGCGGTTTTTTTGCCGGAAACCTGCTAGATCCGGATCCGGCCAATCCCGCTGGCGCGTTTCTGGTAGACCCGGTGGGTTGCACCGCTCCCTGTACCCAAATCCCCTTGGGACGCTTTGGGACGGTAGCCAATGCGATGCTGGCTTTGATGCCGGTACCGAATAATCCCGGGGCGCTCGGATTTAACCACGTCAGCGTGGCCAAGCGATCGGAAGAACGTGACCAGATCATTTTCCGTCTCGACCACCAGTTCAGCCCCAACCACCTCTTCTTTGGCCGCTACATCTGGGCGCAGGCGGACCAGAGCCAGCCCTTCGGCGACAACATCCTGACCTTCGACCCGCCGCCGCCGCCGGGGTTCCCGACGCCGGTGGCCGATGACAGCCAGAACCTTGCTTTTGGTCTGACGTCGATTCTGGGGTCGAGCCTGGTTAACGAATTTCGCGGCGGCTGGAACTTCTTTGAAGGGAGCCGGTTGGGCGGAAACACCCAGATCGATTTTGCGACAGATATTCTGGGCCTCGACCCCGCAGCACTGGGGTTGACGGCGGAGTTGCCCGCCGCCCCGATTGACCGCGGCTACCCCAACTTCCACGTGGCCGGCCTCTCACAGTTCGGCGACGGCGACGTTTTTAACCCGCTGATCCGCAAGAACAACAGTTTCCAGTTTTCCGATGACCTGGCCTGGACGGTGGGGAAGCACTCGTTCAAGTTCGGCGGGACGGTCCACTTTATCGGGTTCGACACCCTGAGCAACTTCTTCGCCCGCGGCTTCCCCAACTACGACGCTGTATCCCTGACAGGCGATTTTACCGCCGACTTCCTGATTGACCGTCCCTTTGCCATTGTCCGGACGCGCGGGGACACCTCCGGCGAGTTCCGCACCACCCTCTGGGGTGCATACTTCACCGACTCGTTCCGGGCCTCCTCCCGGCTTACGATCAACTACGGGGTGCGTTACGAGGTCTTCCCGCCCATCACCGAGAAGAACAATCGGCTCTCACTGTATGACAAAAACACCCAGTCCATTGTGATTGCCGGCGATACCCTGCCGCCGGAGGTAACTGCCGCCGGTGGGCTGGCGGATTTGTACAACACCCAGGTGATCCCCAATTTGCCACCCTTCACCTTGGGGCCAGTCAACTACGTTACCGGCGCCTCGCTCGGCCTGGGACGTTCCCTGACAAAAACCGACTGGAAGAACTGGGCGCCGCGCCTCGGCCTGGCTTATGACCTCACCGGCAGCGGCAAAACCGTTATCCGGGCTTCCTTCGGAATTTACAACGCCCTGCGCGACTGGTCGGCCTCCAGCGACTCGCGCAACATGCTGCCGTTCTCGCAACAGATGGTCCTCGTCGATCTGAACCGTCTCCCGGGCCTCGGTTTCATTCCCCCGGTTACCTTCCAGGATATGTTCACGGGCGTGGGAAATGTGGGAGGCAGCGGCATCGGCCCCCAGATTGATATGCCCATCGGGTACTTCGAGCAGTACGGCCTCACCATCCAGCACCAGTTGTCGGACAACTTCGTCATCGAAGCCGCCTACACCGGCACGCACGGCATCAACCTGAACCGGCTGACCACCACCAACCAGGAACAGTTGATTACTGGTCCGTTGTCCGGTACCCCCCCCAACCGGCAGTTTGGGTTCTTCATTCAGGAGGCCAGTGACGCCACCAGCTCCTACCAGGGCGGGTTCATCCGGGTGGAGAAGCGCATCAGCAACGGCCTGATGTTCGTTTCCTCCTACACCTACTCCAAGGCGATTGATACCGTGTCGTCCGCCCGGGAAAACGGCGGCGCACCGACCCGGGAGCAGGACGCCTTCTGCCTCATCTGCGAAAAAGCGCTTTCCAACTTCGACACCCGCCAGCGCTTTGTCACCAGCTTTACCTACGAGTTACCGCTTGGGCGGGGCTCCACTGGGGCAGCTGAAAAGTTCCTGCAGGGCTGGCAGAT
>CBDUYQ010000180.1:0-3503 GCA_965371475.1 uncultured bacterium | reverse complement strand
AACGAGGCAGCCAGCCCTTTGCGCCGGAAGGTGTTCTCTTCCATTGCCACCAACCCGGCGGCAATGGCCTCCTCGGCCAGCTCCAGTCCGTCGGCGACGGTCTCTTCAATTATTGCCGGGTCGAAAGAGTGGACATCGACGCGGGCCTTGACCAGCTTCTCGTGGGCCTGGGCCTGCGTGAGGTGGGCCTCGCTGACCCCCATCCCGGCGCGCTCGGCCCGGTCGAGCAAAGCAGTGGCTTCGGCTATCTTTGCGTCCAACCCGGTGAGCGCCGTGTGGATGCGTTCGGCCCCCTCCCACCCGTTATTGTCCTCACCTTCGAAATGGCAGTTAATGCAAAAGGCGTCTTCGCCGGTCCCGATTAGCCCGTCATGCGTGGGCAGGATGGCATGGTTGCTGTGGCAGGTCTGACAGGAAGAAAACCCCATCGTCTCAAACCCTTCTTTGTGCGGACTCTGGTCAAAGAGCTGCTCCTGAAAAACATGGCAGGTGCCGCAGACGCGCTCCACCGACTCCACTCCCGGCGGCGCCGCCCCATGGTTGCCGTGGCAGGTAGCGCAGGTGGGCGCGGCCAGGTCGCCGTCCTGCAAGGTCGCGAAGTGCTTGCTCTGTTGGTACTCCTCCAACTGGTCCGTGCCGATTCCGTAGGATTTCATCCGTTCCGCGTCGGCGTGGCAACTCCCACAGGTTTCGGGAATGTTCAAGGGGTGGACGCTCGAGAGCGGGCTCGACGCCGGACGGATATTATGTACGCTGTGGCAATCGGTGCAGACCGCCACGTTCATATCCCCCCGGCTCAGCCGCTGCCCGTGTACGCTGGTTTTGTACTGCGCCAGTTGGTCGGTGCGCAGCCGCGGGTTGTACGTCCGCATGAGGGCGGTATCCGAGTGGCAACGTGCGCACAACTGTGGAATCCGCGCCCGCGAGGGCGTGCCGAGGTAGCCCTGCCGCGGGTCCATGGCTTTATCGGGTTCGGGCTGCCCGGGGTCGCCGCCGTGGCAGGCGGCGCAGTTGAGGCCGCGCACGGCGTGGATGTCTTCCGCATAGACACGCGCGCCATCGCCCAGCGCACCTTCCAGCAACGAGTGGCACCTGCTACAACTGCTCTCCGGCGCGGATGCCTCCTGGGCGAAGAGAGGTTGCGAAGACGCCGCCACCGCAACTGTCAAAGTAACAACCAGCAACAACCACACCGGCAGGAGATGGATTCTCTTACTCACGCCACCCCCCACGCGGTCATCGCCAGAATGTAGAGGATCGCCAACACCCCGACCGCCGTCCACAAACGCCCGGAGCGCCCTTCCGGGTTGCGGTCGATAAAGGGAACCATCAGCCAGACCGCCGCCGCGCCGCCGAAGACCAGCACACCGAACTGCTCTCCTTCCATCCACAACAACTTGGCGGGCAAAACCTTGAGCGTCTGAAACATATAGAGGAAGTACCACTCCGGCTTGATGCCCGCCGGGGTAACAGCAAAGGCATCCGCTTTGACGCCCAGTTCCCACGGGAAGAGCGCCGCCAGCGCTGCCAGAATCCCCAGCGCAATGTACCAGCCGATAAGGTCACGCAGCAGAAAGTTGGGGAAAAACGGCATCTGCGGCACCGGCTGGCCGGCAGCCCTGAACTTGCGCTCGACCGAAGGCGGCGAGCTCATGCCGAAGTGCTGCACCAGCATCAGGTGCAACCCCAGCAGTCCCGTGGTCAGCAGCGGAAGGATGGCTACATGGAAACCGAAGAAGCGCGTCAGCGTGGCGCCGGTCACATCTTCCCCGCCCCGGAAGACCTTCATCATCCAGCCGCCGATGAGCGGCACCGCCGACATCATCTCCGTGCCCACCTTGGTGGCAAAGAAGGCCAGCTCGTTCCACGGCAGCAGGTACCCGCTGAAGCCGAAACCGAGGAGGAGGAAGAAGAGCATCATGCCGGTCACCCAGGTGAGTTCGCGCGGGGTGCGGTACGATTTGAGGAAGAAAGTCGAGAACATATGCAGCATGGCGGTGAAGATGAGCAGGTTGGACGCCCAGGAGTGCAGCCCGCGAATCAGCCAGCCGAACTTCACCTGCGTCATGATGAACTGCACACTCTCGAACGCCTCACCCGGCGACGGGCGGTAATAGAGCAGCAACAGGATGCCGGTCACCACCTGCACAAAAAACAGGAACAGCGTCATGCCGCCGAGGTAATACCAGAGCGAGTGGCGGTGCTGCGGGACTTTCTTTTTGGCCAACAGGCGTTCGAGTCCATCACCGAAGCGGTTGCGGTACCAGGTGACGAGCATGGTGAGGAGCCGCTCCATCCGTTAACCCTCCTCGCGGCGGGCGGCTACAATTTCTTCGCCCCGGACGTGGACGTCGTACTCTTCCAGCGGACGCGGCGGCGGACCGCTACGGTTGCGTCCGTTCAGGTCGTAAACGCCGTTGTGGCAGGCGCACCAGATGTCGTGCTCGCGGCCGCGGTACTGCACGGTGCAGTCGAGGTGGGTGCAGGTGGCGCTGAAGGCGCGGTAGCCCCCCTCGGGCACGCGCACCAGCAGGCCGGGCTTGCTGCCGAAGCGGAAAATCTTTGCCGAGTTGGGCGCCAGTTCATCGGCGCGGGCGGCCACTACGGTATGGGTATCGAGTTCCCCGGACGGGGGCGGCAGGACAAACTGCAAGACAGGATAAATTACCGCGACCAACGATGCCACAAAGCTCGAACCCAGCATGAGTTCCAGCCAGCGCCGCCGGGCGGGTTCCGACGGCCCGGAAGGTGACTCTGGTTGTGGCGGAACAGTTGTTGCCATTGCCTCCCAACTCTCCCACGGTTTTGCCGGGGAGAACTTACCGCCCCGGATGGAGCCTAGTCTAACAGCTAACCGGCCTTTTTAGCTGGCCTTTTTCTCTTCTCTTTCCAGTTGCTCGGCAATGCGGAGCAGCCACTCGGCGGTGCGTTCCGTCTGGCCGGGCTCGTCCGCGGCCCGGTCCCAGCCCTCTTCGGTAATGTGCTGGCACGGGAAGGCCTCATCCTCGAAACCCGCCGGGACAAAGGGCCGGTTGGGACAGTCGCCGCAGCGGTCTTCCGCCTTTTCCTTGCTGACCTGTCCATACACCAGGCAGGCATAGGTGTGCTCCGAAAAATTGGAGAGGCCATGCTTCCGGATCCGCTCGGCTTCTTCCCGTAACCGGCGAGCCATCTCGTGGTTGTTGATAGTGGTCATGGCAGCTTCCCTCCTCCACAACCCGGGGAGCAAGCCGAAAAATGGCTGAATCTTGTCCCCCATCGGTCATGTCAAGGCGGCCCGGCAAAGGGCCTCCAATATTCCACACCTACCCAAAGGCAAGCTGATGTCCATTCACTCGCTAAAATCTTGCCCTCCGCAACAAATTGAAAATTAAGGATATCGCCCCCCGATCCGTGGCCCGGCTCTTTTCCCTGTGCCGCCAAATCCCGGCCTGCCCTGCGGGATAATTCCCACAAAATGGCGTCTTCTCCCAATTAATCCCGGCCCATTTCCTGCCGATACA
>CBDUYQ010000179.1:0-3508 GCA_965371475.1 uncultured bacterium | reverse complement strand
GGTCCACCAGCGCCTTCATTTTTTCTTCCAGCGATTTGTCTGCACAGCGGAAGGGGGCGTCGGTTTCTTCACAGGCAGAAACAATCTCTTCCCAGTTGGCATTGCGTTCCAGCCTAACGTCGCCAAGAGCAACCACGTGGCTTAAAATTTCGATACCAAAGTGCTGGAGAAACTGTTTGGCCACCGCCCCGGCGGCCACGCGCGCCGCGGTTTCCCGCGCGCTGGCCCGTTCGAGAATGTAACGGGCGTTCTTGAGGTTGTACTTGAGCGCGCCGGCCAGGTCGGCGTGGCCGGGGCGGGGCTGGGTGACGGGGCGCTGTTTTTCTTCCGGCACGGGATTGTCTTCCACCGGCAGCGAGTCTTCCCAGTTGGCCCAGTCTTTGTTTTCTATCAGCAGGGTGATGGGTGAGCCGATGGTCTTGCCGTGCCGGACACCGGAGAGAATTTCGACGCTATCGTTTTCAATTTTCATCCGTCCGCTGCGTCCGTAACCGGCCTGGCGGCGCTGGAGCTCACGGTTGATGAAGTCGATATCGACGGGCACACCCAGCGGCAGCCCTGACACCCAGGCGGTGAGCGCCTGGCCGTGCGATTCCCCGGCAGTGAAGAAACGAAACATGGTCTAGGGATTCTATCGTGGCTGCTCCCCTGGGGTCAAAGTTTGATGGGGTTGAAATCTTCCAGTAGTCAATATAAGTACAGGATAATGCTGCCTTTCTTGACTTGAGGGGGCGCAGAAGCGAGAATCGTTGTTCTTGGGGTTAACTGAATGGGATCCTTACAAACTGTGCTGCAGGACTACGTGAAGGGGGCGGTGCTGGCCGTGCAGGAGTTCAGCCTGCTCGGCTACCGTTCGTTTCGTCACATATTCAGCCGGCCGCGGTATATCGCCGACACCCTTGACCAGATGGACATTCTGGGCGTGGGGTCGATGCCGATTATGGTGCTGGCAGGGTTCTTTATCGGCGCGGTGCTGGTCATGCAGACGGTGGATCAGTTCGTCCGGTTCGGCTCTCCCGGGCTGACCGGCGACGTGGTGGCCTGGTCATTGGTGCGCGAGATCGGGCCGGTTATCGTAGGGCTTCTGGCGGCGGGGCGGAATTCGAGCGGCATCGCCTCGGAGCTGGGCTCAATGGTGGTCAGCGAGCAGATTGACGCCATGCGGGCGCTGGGGACTGACCCGTTGCGGAAGCTGGTCATTCCGCGGGTGGTGGCCAACACTTTTATGCAGCCGCTGCTGACCGCGGTGGCGGACTTTGCCGGGCTGGTGGGCGGACTGTTTGTAGCCGCCTTTGCAGTCCGGATCGACCCCGTGCAGTACTGGACGCGCGCGCTGGCCGCGCTCACGACGGGCGACATCCTGCAGGGTTTGACCAAGCCGTTCATTTTCGGCTTCATCGTGGCGCTGGTCGGTTGCTACTACGGGTTGCGGGTGCGCGGCGGCACGGCGGGTGTGGGCCGCGCCACTACCCAGGCGGTGGTGACGGCTTCGGTGCTCATCCTGGTGAGCAACCTGTTTATCACGCGCATTCTGCTTTTCTTGATTGAAATGATGGGGTGGTGATGGACGAGGAAATCATCCAGTTCGAGAACGTCTCGCTCGCCTTCGAAGACAACGAAGTCCTGCGCGAGGTCAGCTTCACACTCTACCGCGGGGAGATCATCGTCTTTTTCGGCGTGACCGGCACCGGCAAGACGCTGCTGCTGAAGCTCGCACTGGGTTTGCTCAAACCCGATAGCGGGCGGATTACCGTGCTGGGGACGGACATCACCGATTTGCCGGAAACGGAACTGTTTGCGCTGCGGGAAAAAATCGGGATGGTCTTCCAGGAGATGGCGCTGTTTGATTCGCTGCCGGTGCGGGAAAATGTGGCTTACCGGCTGATGGAAGAGAGCCGCTTCGGCGGCTTGGATCTCTCCGAGGAAGAGATTGATCGCCGCGTCCGCGAGAGCCTGCACTTTGTGGGGTTGGAGTACGCGGTCGATAAAATGCCTGCGGAACTTTCAGGCGGGATGCAGCGCAGGGTCGGGCTGGCGCGTGCGTTGATCACCGAGCCCCCGGTAGTTCTCTATGATTCGCCCACGGCCGGGCTCGATCCGGTGACGTCACAATACATTCTCATGCACGTCATCAAACTGCGGGATGCCCTCGGTGTGAGTGCTTTGTATGTAACACATAGGCTGCAGGATGCGTTCATCCTGGCCAATAACACCTTCGACAACGCCGGCATGGAAGTAGGCCGTCCTCTCTACGGCTCTATTGGGTCGGCTGAACGGGGCGGCTTCCAGGTGGAAACCAAAACGCGCATCTTGCTGCTCCATGACGGGGGAGTATATTTTAAAGGTACAGCGAAAGAGTTGCTGGCGGCGGAGGATCCTTACGTCCAGCGCTATCTGGCTTGAAGACAGGCCGGACAACCAGTTTGTTTTGAAAACCAGTAAGGGGGAGGTTCCCAATGGCAAAGAAAGGACAGGTAACCTGGGCCGAGTTGCGCGTGGGGCTGTTTGTGGTATTTACGCTCACGTTGCTCGGTGTTTTCACGTTTTACATCACCGGAGGCGGGGCACTGTTTTCCGCGCAGAGTAGTTACGTCACCTATCTTCCAAATGTTTCGGGCCTGAAATCAGGCGCCCCGGTCCGGCTGATGGGTCTTTCGGTCGGCACCGTGGACAGCATCAAGCTGCGGGAATTTGAGGACGATTCAAACAAACGGACGGAAATCCGCTTCCGGATATCGGCCGACTACCAGAAGTACATCCGTGAGTCTTCTGTAGCCTTTATCACCACCGAGGGGTTGCTGGGGGAGAGCATGCTGGAAATCGAAACCACCAGCCTGGCAGGTAAAGTAATCCCCGCGGGCGGTGAGGTGCCGGGCACGTTGCGAGGCGACATCAAAAAGATTGTCCAGAACATTGACCGGATCACTACCGACGTGGCGGACCTGATCGGCGACATTCGGACCGGCGAGGGCACGCTGGGGGCGCTCATGGTGGACAAAACACTCTTCAACCGAGTTAACCGGATTGCGCAGGATATTGGAACCATTACTCGCAAGACGGCGGCGGGTGAAGGGACTCTTGGCCGGTTGATGGTCAGAGAGGACCTCTACGAGAAAATTAACAACACAGTGGCCAACGTCGAGCAGATGACCCAGGACATTCGCGCTGGCAAAGGCTCGATAGGCAAGTTCCTCTACGACACCGAGTTCCATGATAAGACCGTGAGTGTGGTGAGCCGCGTGGACAACGTCATGGCCAATATCGAAGCCGGCAAAGGCACGATGGGCAAGCTGCTGACCGAAGAGGCCCTGCACGACGACATCAAGGGGACGTTCGCCAGCGTCTCTCAGATTGCCGGCAAGATCAACGACGGTGACGGGACCCTCGGGCGCGCGCTGCACGACCCGCGCATGTACGAGAACATCAACAACTTTACGTCGGAGTTGCGCGGGCTGCTCAGCGACTTCCGCAAGAATCCGAAGAAGTACCTGAGCATCAAAGCCAGCAT
>CBDUYQ010000178.1:0-3526 GCA_965371475.1 uncultured bacterium | reverse complement strand
GGAAGATATACTGCGGCACCCTACCTCGGCGGCCCGCATAGAACAAACGGAGCCCCAACCCGCCTCATCCGGAACAACCCCCGCAGCCCGGACCGGCCAGACGGCGCTTTTTGGCCGCTCACAGGAGGGTGCCTTCTACTCCCGCATCACCGAGTGGGCAAAGGACAACGACGGGCTGGAGATTGCCGAACCGCTTCCGCTTAACCACTCCGCGCTCCGGACCTTCAAAGACTGCCCCTTGAAGTACAAGCTGGAACACCTCTGGCAACTCCGGGGTTTTTCCAACCCGGCCATGGTCTTCGGCTCCATCATGCACCGCACACTGGCGGAGTTCTTCCGCGCCCGGCAGAAAAACCCCGGCCTGCCGCTGGCAGAGTTACAGCACCTCTACGACCTGCAATGGGAAGCTACGGTCTGGCCCTTCCCGGACGAGCACCAGCGCGAGGACTACCGCGCCAGCGGCTGGGAGCAGCTCCGGACATTTTATGAGCAGTTGGCCGGGCAGACCGTGACCGTGCTCGACATGGAGAAAAATTTCGAGTGGAAGTGGGAAGACGTGGTGCTGACGGGACGCATCGACCAGATCAATCGGCTCGACGGCCGAAAGGTAGAGTTGGTGGAGTACAAGACCGGCAAGCCGCAAACCGAAAAGCAGATTGAGAAGAGCCCGCAACTGGCGCTCTACGCGCTGGCGGCAGAGCGCGAGTTACAGTACCAGCCGGAGCGGCTGACGCTCTACAACCTGACCTCGAACCAGCCGCACAGTTTTTCCCCGGAAGAAAAAGCTCTCAACAAGATACTGGAAGACATCCGCGATACCGCCGCCCGCATCCGCGCGCGCGCCTTCCCCGCCACGCCCAACTTCTTCTGCCGCACCTGCGATTACCGTACGCTCTGCCCCGCGCAGGAACAGAATTTGTCGATAGGCATAGCGGAGAACGAAAAAGAAAAAGAAAAATAAAAAGGGAGCCCGTTGCCGGGCTCCCTTAAGTTTCTTACTGGCCAGGAAGAAGCGTTACTTACGACGACGACGCTTGGCTTTCTTGGCGGTCTTCTTCTTTGCCTTCTTGCGCCGCTTCTTGGTTGCCTTCTTCTTGCCTTTCTTTGCTGCCTTCTTCTTACCCTTCTTTGCTCTCTTTTTTGCGCGCTTGGCCATCTCTACTTTCTCCCTTTGCACCTAATTTACGGTGCAACTGTTTTTTTGGTTTGGCTTGTAGTTGAACATGAACACCTTCCAACAACTACCGCTACAAGCACTTAATCAATTTATAAGTTCCCGCAAGAGTAAAGTCAAGAAAAAAAATGAGAAAATTTTTTCGCGATTACCCCAAATGGACCCCGGGGGAAGACCCCCGGACAACCCGTGCCGGGCGCTCCCAAGAATCCAGGACTGGGTGACAAAAAAATTTATACGCACGGCCGGACGGCTCCCCCGGGCGCGGGCGCATCGTACCACCGGCGGTTCCGATCCATACAAACGCCGGTATTGTTCATCAGTGATACTCGGGTAAAAGTTCAGCTATACTGGATGACGAAATGTTCCTGACACGCAACCAACGGTTTTCAGTTTTCACTAAGGCATCCGCGCTGCTGCCCGTGTTGACGATGTTGCTGCTGTTGTTCCCCGCGCTGGCGGGCAAGACGGCGGTAGCAAAGCAGGAGGGCGGGACTATCCGCCGGGAAGTTCGCATCGTCAACCTCTACTGCACGGTGCAGGGCAAGAAAGGGAAGCTGATCAGCGATCTGGAAGGCCCGGAGTTTGAAATTTTTGAAGACGGCAAGCGGCAGGAACTGCGCCACTTTGAAACTGAAACTGACCGGCCGCTGACGCTGGCCGTCCTGCTCGACACCAGCGGCAGCCAGAGCGGGACGCTTCCGCTGGAGAAGGACGCGGTAGAACAGTTCTTCGCAAGGGTTTTACGTTCCAGCGACCTGGCCACGCTCATCAGCTTCAGTACCGACGTGGACCTGTTGCAGGACTTCACTACAGACCTGGACCTGCTGCGCGAAGGGCTCGACCGGGCGAAAATCAGCGCCCCGGTAGGCCGGGGGCCGGTTCCCGGCCAGGTGGCAGGTACGCGGCTCTTTGATGCTGTTTATCTGGCCTCACGCGAAAAGCTGGGACAAGAGGTGGGCCGCAAGGCCATTATCATCGTCAGCGACGGCTTTGATACGGGAAGCCATACCAAGGAAAAGGCTGCCATCGCGGCCGCTCACCGGAGCGAGGTTATTATCTTTTCCGTTGGGATTATCAACCCAAGATATCGATCAAGTCCGAGGACACTCAGGAAACTGGCCAATGAAACCGGCGGGTTTGCTGTATTCCCTCGCAACGACGAACAGCTCCTGGAAGCGTTTGACGAAATCGCCGCGCAGCTGCGCACGCAATACCTCTTAAGTTACACCCCCACCAACCGGGCCAGCGACGGGAAGTTCCGCAAGGTGAAAGTAAAGATCACGCGGAAAGGCCTGAAGGTCCGCACCCGGCGGGGCTACTACGCCCCCGGGGAGCGGGATTAACCTCCCTGACAAAATTTCCGCCGCCCACCGTCTGCCGGGTTAGCGATTGTCAGAGGCTTTTTCGTCTTCTTCCGTACGCGAATAGTAGCCGGGGCGGTGGTGGACTTCCAGCTTTTTGCGGCGAGTGCTGATGCGGATCTCTCGGAAGCGCCGCACCCGCTCCTTGTTGGTGGGGTTGTAGGTGATGGTGTACTGGCTGCGGAGTTCGTTGGCTATGCGCTCGAACGACCGGCCCACGTCTATGGTATTAAACGGGCAGTAGGCAGTCCCGCCGGTGGCTTCCGCATACCGCTTCAGAACCTTGTCGCCATCCTGTCCCATCACCTTGCAAGGGTTCTGCAATTCCATCGATTTGCCGCTGTACTGAATCGGCATGGCGCTGGTGCTGACCGTGAAGATGGTAACGTCATGCCGCCGAGCCATCTCCAGGGCTTCCTCGCGGGTGACCAGGCTGCCGGTATCGTTGCCGTCGCTGAGGACAATCAACAGCTTGCGGAAGGGCCGCCCCTGCTCGTCGGTCGATTCCGTCATCTTCATTTTGGCCGCCAGGTAAATGGCCTCATAGAGGGTGGTGCCGCCGCCGGGCCGCAAATCCCGGATGGCTTCCGCCAGGTCAATGGGGTCGTCGGTCAGGTCCTGCACCAGTTCCGGTTCGGCGTCGAAGCTGATGACGAACGCCTTGTCGGTCTTGGGACGCAGGACGGTGTGGAGGAAGTCGATGGCGGCTTCCTGCTCGAACTGGAAACGGCTACGGATGCTGCTGCTGGTATCAATGAGCAGGCCGATGCGCAACGGCAGGTTGGTCTCGCTGGAGAAATTCCGGATGGCCTGGTCCTTGCCGTCTTCCAGCACGGTGAAATCATCCGGTCCCAACCCGGTGACGTAGCGGCCGCGCCGGTTGGTGACGCTGAAGACGACGCTGACGCGATCGACACGAACGCGGATAACCTCGTCGGGCTTCCCTTCCGGCAAAGGGTCCTGTTGCCCTTGTCCCTGCTCCTGTCCC
>CBDUYQ010000177.1:0-3539 GCA_965371475.1 uncultured bacterium | reverse complement strand
AAGGCGACTCCTTCCGGGCCCGTTCCTGGTCCAGGTGGATCCATTGCCGGTCTTCCGTCGCCTCGGCAAACTGCGTGATGCGGTCCTGGGAAAAAATTATCCAGCCGGTTACCGCGGCCTCTTTACCCACATAGGTTTTCAGGTCCGTCGGCGTACCCAGTTCCAACTGCGACATGGCATTACTCCAAAAAAAGTTCCGAAACTACAACCCACCGGTAACTTCCAGCACCTGGCCAGAAACGTAGTCCGACAGAGGCGAGGCAAAAAACAGAATCGCTCCGGCGGCCTCCTGCGGCGTGCCGGCACGACCCATAGGAATGAAATTCTTCAACAGCTCACGCCGCTCGGCGGGAATGCCCAGTTTGATTTCCGCATCGCCGCGCTTTATCTTCACGTCTTTCTCTTTTTCATCCGCCAGCCGGGTTTCAATCCAGCCGAAGGCAACGGCATTGACCTGGATGTTGAACTGTCCCCATTCGCGCGCCAGTGTTTTGGTCAGGCCGACCACACCGGCCTTGGCCGCTGCATAGTTGGCCTGCCCGGCATTGCCGCGCGTGCCGGAGGTGGAACTGATGTTGATAATCTTCCTTGCCAGCGCTCCACCCTGCTCTGCCTTTTCTCTTTTGGCGGTTTCGCGAAAGTGCGGAGCGGCAGCGCGGATGATACGAAACGGTGCACCCAGGTGCACATCGAGAATGGCCTGCCACTGCTCGTCGCTCATCTTGTGGATAGTCCCGTCCCAGGTGTAACCCGCGTTGTTGACCAGGATATCGAGGGCTCCAAACTTTTCGAGCGCACCCTGCACCAGCTTGTCCGGAAACTCTGGGGCGGTGACATCGCCGGGAAGAGAAAGCGCTTCGCTTCCGGCAGCTTGGATGGCAGCGGCGGTTTCCTTTAACGGTTCCGGGTCGATATCGGTAATGACGACACGAGCGCCGTGTGCGGCCATCAGTTCGGCGGTGGCGCGGCCAATACCCCGGCCCGAGCCGGTGACGACGGCGACCTTCCCTTCCAGCAACTTGGGGGGCATCAAGTATTCCTCTCCGGCCAGTATTTCTTGCGGAGTTCCTTTTTCAGGATTTTCCCGGTGCCGCCACGGGGAAGGCTGTCGCGGAACTCCACCGATTTGGGGACCTTGTAGCCCGCTAGCCGGTCGCGCACAAACTCAATCAGTTCTTCTTCGCCTGTCTTTGCGTCCGGCTTTAGGACTACCAACGCTTTCGGAACCTCTCCCCACTTCTTGTCAGGAACGGGGATGACTGCTACTTCGTACACGCCGGTGTGTTCCAGCATGATCTTCTCAACCTCCAGAGAAGAAATATTTTCTCCTCCGCTGACGATAATCTCCTTCTTGCGGTCAACGATCTGCACACAGTTGTCCGGGTTGAGAACGGCCATATCGCCGGTATGGAACCAGCCGCCCCGGAAGGCCTGCTCCGTCGCTTCCGGGTCCTTCCAGTACCCTTCCATGATGTTGTCGCCACGGGCGAGGATTTCCCCCATGGCTTTCCCGTCGCGGGGGACGTCGTTGCCGTTGTCGTCCACCACCCGGACTTCCACGCCGGGTATGGCATATCCCGTCATCGCCTGCCGGGCGATGCGCTCCTCCCCTTCGCACTCCATCCCTTCTTTTATCATCGCCAGCGTCAGCACCGGGGCCGTTTCGGTCAGTCCATACCCGGCGATGCAGGTGCAGTCGAATGCCCCTTCCACCATTCTGACCAGAGCCGGCGAGGATGCCGCGCCCCCGATAGTGATCCTCTCCAGGCTGCTCAAATCATAATTTGTGCGTTCGGGACAGTTCGCCAGGGCCGTAGCCATGGTCGGAACCAGCGCGCAGGTCTTCACTTTTTCGCGCTCAATCAGGCGAAAGACCTCTTCCGGATCGAAGCGGTGAATCATCACATGTGTGCCGCCCAGGAAGGTCAGGTAATGCGCCACCCCCCAGCCGTTGGCGTGGAAGAGCGGGATGGTGTGGAGTTCCCGGCTCCCGCCGGAGGCGTCCAGCGCCAGGCCGACATAGAGAGCGTGCATATAGATGTTCCGGTGGGTCAGCATTACTCCCTTGGGGTCGGCGGTGCTGCCGCTGGTGTAGAAGAGTTCCGCCAGGGAGTTTTCGTCGAACTCGGTGATGTCGCGCTGGACCTCCTCGGCGGCGGCCAGCAGGTCGTCATAGTTCTCCTGCCGGAGCCAGTCTTTTTCCGGCTTGCCGCTGAGCTGGACGAAGGATTCAACCGTGGGAACCTCCTGGCGAAAGCCCTCGACCATTTCCAGAAACGCCTCCTCCAGGAACAATACATTGGCGCCGGAGTTCGACAGAATGTAGGACAACTCCCCCGGGGCGAGCCGGATGTTGAGCGGGAGCACTACCGCCCCGACTTCCACCACGCCGTAGTAGGCTTCCAGCAGGCGGTGGCAGTTGGTGCTGAGGAAGGCCACGCGGTCGCCCGGCTGCACCCCCAGGCTGCGCAACGCCCCGGCCAGCCGGCCTACGCGCTCGGCGAACTGTTCGTAGGTGAACCGCTTGTCGTCGCAGATGACGGCGGTCTTGCCGGGGTACTGCTCGCGCGCGTGTCGCAGGAAACGCACCGGAGTTAGCGGAAGGTTCATGTCTTTCTCCTCGACGGAAAATTCTTTACCATTTCCCTACCATGCTGTCTGCCCTCCATCGACTACCAGCACATGGCCAGTTACATAATCAGAGGCGGCGGAAGCCAGATAGACCGCGGCGCCTTTCAAATCATGTTCGCCGCCGAAACGTCCCTGAGGAATCCCCTGCAGGACTGCTTCCCCCTGGTGGTCGAGCACCGGCTGGGACATGTGCGAGGGAAACCAGCCCGGCGCAATGGCATTGACCTGAATGTTGTGGCGCGCCCACTTGCAGGCCAGGTCTTTGGTAAAGGCAATCACGGCGCCCTTGCTGGCATGGTACCCGATGGCGTCGATAACCTCTGCCGGCGCGCCGCCCAGCCCCGAGACGGAGGCAATGTTGATAATCTTGCCCCGC
The DNA here is from genome assembly GCA_965371475.1 of uncultured bacterium. GTDB lineage: Bacteria > Acidobacteriota > Terriglobia > Acidiferrales > 2-02-FULL-67-57 > CBDUYQ01. The sequence continues at coordinate 532 of CBDUYQ010000177.1, read as the reverse complement.
TTCTGCGAAATCATTACCTTGCCGGCGGCCTGCGAACAGAGGAACGTACCCGTAAGGTTGGTCTGGAGAACCTTGTTCCAATCTTCCAGCTTCATTTTTTCCACCGGAGCGCCCCAGGCAATTCCGGCGTTGTTGACGAGGATGTCAATCTTGCCGAACTCCTTCATGGTAACGTCGATTAAGCCCTGCACATCTTCTTGCCGGGCGACGTCACAGCCCACCGCCAGCGTACGGACTCCCTTCTGCTTGATTTCGTCGGCGGCCTGCTGGCAGCGTTCTTTTTTTCGGGCGCTCAGGACTACGTCGGCGCCCATTTCAGCCAACCCCTCAGCCATCTGCCGCCCCAGCCCGATGGACCCGCCGGTGATAACCGCCACTTGGCCCGTCAAATCAAAAAGTTTTTTACTATCCATGGCAAATTAACAGGGCCGCAAAGAAATAATCCCTTGCAGCCCTGTAATTAACAATAACCACAATACTTTGACAGGCCTGGAGTTTTCCCCCGGTCCTGCGGCAATCAGCTAGAAAGTCA
>CBDUYQ010000176.1:0-3572 GCA_965371475.1 uncultured bacterium | reverse complement strand
CTGGGGGGGACGCCGATGTAGTAGCCGGGGCGGAAGCGGACTTTGGTCCGTTCGCGCGTGACCTTAATCTCAATCTCGTGGAAGCCTTGCTGGGTCCCGTTGGTGGGGCGGTAGGTGACCAGGTACTGGCTGCGGATGTCCTGCCCGATATCGTAGAGCGCGTTGTCGAGCGCTGCCTGGTTTTTGGCGGAGTAGTGCAGGGCGGCGGTGCCGCTCGAGTAAGTTTCCAGCACCGACTCGTCCACCGCGCCCTTGGCGGCGCGGATAAGGGCGATGAGGCCGCCCAGAATGTCTGCCCCCTGCCGGCCCTGGGCTTCGGTCGAGGGGGTTCCCAGCGTGCCGGGGAGCGGCGGCTGCGTCATCACGCCGGGCGGGTAAGGGGAGCGCTTGGCTGGGGTCTCGCCGGGCTGGCGATGCAGGTCGGCGTCGAACTTGCTCAACTCCACGGTATAGACGCTGATCTCACCGAGCTGGGCCAGCCGCAAAGCGTTGCCAAAATTGGTTTCGCTGCCCTCGTCGCGCGCTTCGGTAACGGCGACCAGCACCAGGCGGCGGCCCTGCGGGCGGGCCAGCAACCTCTCCACGCCGAGCGAAAAGGCGTCGGCCAGACGGGTCTGGCTGCCCTCGGACTTGATGGTCTCGACGGTCTGGATGATTTTTTCGTGGTCGGGCGTGAAGTCCTGCAGCAGCCGGACGTCGTCATCAAAAGCGATGACGGCGGCTTCGCCGAACGGGCCGATGATGGATTCGGTAAAAACGATGGCGCTCTTCTGCACGCGTTCGAGCAGCGGCTTGATGCGTAGCGAGGTGTCCAGCAGGATGACGACCGAAAGCGGCTGCTCGGGGTACTCGAAGTTGGTGATCTCCTGCTGCACCCCGTTGTCGAAAACCTGGATCTCGCCGCGGGTGAGGTCGTCGATGTACTCACCTCTACGGTCGCGCACCACCAGCGGCGTAGTCACCCGGTCCACCCGCCGGACAATTCCGAAGGGGCGCTCCTGTTCTTCCCGTTGCACCGGAGCGGGAGAGGGCTGCTGGCCCGGCAGGGGAAAAGCGGAAAGGAGAAACAGGCCTGCGAGGCCGGTTCCCAGAAGGGTGCGGGGGCTCATACCCTTATGATGCCGGAGGAATGGGATGAGGCCAAGGGAAATTTTTGGGAAAGCCACCGGGATCTAGGCAGCTTTTTTCTCCGCTTTTTCCGCTTCGGCGCGCAACGCTTCCAGTGCCTTGAGCACCACCGGGTCGCCGGGCGCGGGCGGTGCATGGCGCAGGGGAGGCGCCTCTTCAAACGCATTGCCCCGGGCAACGGGGATGTTCGGCATTACGGCGGTGTCCTGGATGGCGCGGCCGGAGGGGGCGTAATACTTGGCAATGGAGAGCAGCAGCGCGGCGCCGTCATCGAGCGGAATCAGCCGCTGCACCGAGCCTTTGCCGAAGCTGCGCGTGCCCAGCACCGGGGCGCGCTTGTGGTCGAGCAGGGCGGAGGCCACGATTTCCGCTGCGCCGGCGGTGCCGCGGTCGATGAGGACGGCTACCGATCCGCTCCACGCCACCTTGTTCGGGTCGGCGGAGAAGTCTTCCCGCGGCGACTGTTGTCCTTTGGTGTACGTGATGAGTCCGCTGGTGAGGAACAGCCGCGCGGTTTCGATTCCTTCGGCCATCTCGCCGGTGGCGCACCCGCGCAGATCAAGCACCAGTTGGTTGGCGCCGCCTGCTTGCAAAAGGGTGAGTTCGCGCCGCAACTCTTCGCTGCGGCCTGCGGGGAAACTGGCGACTTTAAGGTACCCGATGGCGTTGCCGAGCTTGGTTGAGATGAGGCTCGGTGTGCGCGGCCGGGCGCGGACCAGTTCCATCGCGACCGCCCCGGTGTTGAATGGCCGGATGACGGCAACAGAAACGGAAGTGCCGGTTTCGCCTTCCAGCAGCAGGTAGGCCTGCTCGACCGACATCTCGCGGGTGGTGAAGCCCGCAATCGATTCCAGCACGTAGCCGGTGCGCAGGCCGGCGCGTTCGGCGGGACTCTCCGGCAGCGTGGTAATCACATTGATGTAGCCGCGCTTCGAAAGCACCAGGCCGACGCTGGCTTCCGACTTGTCCTTGCGGGCCTGGTACTCTTCAAATTCACGCGGGGTCAGGTAGGCGGAGTAGGGGTCGAGCGATTCCAGCAGCCCGTGCAGCGCCCCGGCGGTTACGCGGCCCATGTCGGGCGCTTCCACGTACTCGCTGCGGATGCGGTTGAGCACCTCGCTCAGCACCGCCAGTTGCTTGTAGGAGCCCGCGCCGCTGGTCTGGCCCAGTACGCCCCCGATCAAGACGTAAAATACCACCACCAACGACAACGCGATTACGCCCGCTCTTAACTTGCCTGTCATGTTTGTTTCCCCTGCTTTTCTTTCCTTGTCTCGATCTCAGTCTCGCCCGCTGCTTTCTATTAGACGCGAAACCCGGGCATCCGTTGCTTCGCCCCTCTATGGGTTCGCCCAAGACCCTGCCCAAGGGCAGTATAAAAGCCCCTCCGCCAAATCGCAATCCCGGTACCGTTGCCAACGTCCACCGGGGTTTCAGGCATGAGATTCGTCCACAATGCTTCTTGTTTCACCTGCATCGAAGTAAGTTATAATCAGCGAAGACTGAGGGGGGCTTGTTAGGGAAAGGTGAACCATGTTGATTACGCGTCCTGGTGTAGCATTGAAAGGTAAATCCCCGTTACTTCCGGCTGTTCTTTGCCTGGCTCTGGTTGGGGCTGGTTGCGGCGGCTCCAGTATAACGCCGCCTGTACCTCCCGGCCCGTTGGGCACCGGGGCCCTGGTGCTCTCCGTGCAGGATGATCCGCTCGACGACCTCATCGAGTTTGAAATCACTATAGACTCGGCTGCCCTCAATCCCGGCGACGTTTCTGTTTTGGCCGGCCCCGTACGGCTGGAATTGACCAGTTTGCAGATGTCGCCCGAAATGATCCGTCTGGCGCCGTCGATTCCGGCAGGAACCTACAACAGCCTTACTTTGACGTTCTCCGACCCGGAGGTAAAGTTCCGCGACCCTGTTACCGGCGCCATTATTGAAGTCAAGCCGCCGCTGGTGAATGCAACCGTCGAGGTGGCGGCCAACATTACCATCACCGCCAACCAGGCTTCCAGCCTGTTGATTGACTTCGACCTGGCCGCCTCCGTGCAGATGGATGCGGGCAGCAACATCACAGGAATCGATCCGGTGGTAACGGCCACCGTGGGCAATGTCGCCGCCGAGGATGACGAGTTGGATGACGTCACCGGGCGCGTGACCAGCATTGAAAGCACCGATGCCACAACTGGCACCGTGGTGCTGGAATCCTTCGGGATTTGCACAGACATTACCTTTCAGGTGGATTCCAATACATTGTTTGAAGGTTTCGACGAGGCCAATCCTCCGATGGAAAACACCTTTGCGAGCCTTATGGTTGACCAGATTATTGAAATCGACGCCGATGTCCAGCCCGATGGAACTATCGTCGCCAAGGAGATCGAACTCGAAGAGACCGATACCGAGGACGAACTTGAAGGTTTGATTATCGACGCCAACCGCAACGGCCTCGA
>CBDUYQ010000175.1:0-3577 GCA_965371475.1 uncultured bacterium | reverse complement strand
TGGCAAAGGCTCCGCCGCACCAGCGGTCGGTGCTGGCTGCCGGGTTCGCTCACCAGCGCGAGAAGACGTTTTACGTGCGGTACGGCGACTGGTTCACCGCCCTCTGCTCGATGGTTATGGTGGCTGCGCTGGCAAGGCGCTACTGGCTGGACGCCGTGGAGGCTGACGAAGTATGAAGACCATGGAAGAACTCGAACGGGAGTTTGAAAGCACCCGTGCGCGCGCCCGGGACCTCCGGAGCTATCTTTGACCCTTCCGCTCTGACCGCCGAGTTGACCGTACTCGACAAGAAACTCAACCAGCAGGATTTCTGGAACGATCAGACCGCTGCCCAGCGCGTGTTGCAGCGGCGCAAGCACATCGACCGGATGCTCGAAACCGAAAAGGCCCTGGAAGGGCAGGTGGGCGACCTGGAAGCCCTGCTGGAACTCTCCGGCGAGGGAGAGCCGGTCACGGAAGAGTTTGCCGCCGAGTTGGCCCGCCTGCGCGGGACGGTGGACGAGTTAGAAACGGAAACGCTCCTTTCCGGCGAGAATGACAACCGTGACGCCCTGCTGACCATCCACCCCGGCGCCGGGGGCATCGACTCGCAGGACTGGGCTGAGATGTTGCTGCGGATGTACCTGAAGTGGGCGGAAAGGAAGGGCTTCCGCGCCACCATCACCGACATCCAGGCGGCGGAGGAAGCCGGTATCAAGTCGGTGACCGTCGAAGTCGCCGGGGAGAACGTCTTCGGGTTGCTGAGCACGGAAATCGGCGTCCACCGGCTGGTGCGGATGTCGCCCTTCGATCAAGCCTCGCGGCGGCACACCTCGTTCGCTTCCGTGTTCGTCACCCCGGAGGTGGACGACGAGATCACCGTGGACATCCGCGAAGAGGACCTGCGGATTGATACCTATCGCGCCAGCGGCCACGGTGGCCAGCACATCAACACCACCGACTCGGCTGTGCGGATTACCCACCTGCCCACCAACATCGTGGCGCAGTGCCAGAACGAGCGCTCCCAGCACAAAAACAAGGCCACGGCAATGAAGATACTGCGGTCACGGCTTTATCAGTATGAACTCGACAAGCGGCTGGAGGCGACCCGGAAACTGGAGGCGGGGAAGGCGGAGATCAGCTTCGGCAGCCAGATTCGCTCCTATGTCCTGCATCCCTACCAGATGATCAAAGATCACCGCACGAAACATGAGAAGGGTGATGTGGATGCGGTCCTGGATGGGGACCTGGACGGGTTTATCCGCGCGTACTTAACTGCCCGACGCGATGGTCAGGTGGTGACGCCGCCGGCGGGCGCTGAGGGTGCTGACACCGACGGTTAAGCCAACGCTTTCCGAGTGGGAGTAGGCGCGGCGCGGATCCCGGGGAGCGGGCTTGCGGCGGCTCGGAGTTTTGGCGCTGTGTGCGGCAGCCCGATTACTCTTTAGTTGTTTTTCCATCTTCTACCCCCGACATATTGATCATCCACGAACGCTCCCTATAGTAATCGACCAAAGGGATAAATGGGATTAGATTTGGATTAGAATTTGTTAAGAGTCCTGTCAGCAGCCTGTTGCGTGGTGGGCTGACAGGCGTTTGGTTTAAGTCTATTGAAGCGAGACAGTTAGGTAAACTGAATTGACAGGGCCTTTCGACTGCGATAAAATCCTCTGGTTTGAATCCCTATCATCCCTCAATCCTATAGGTATGTGTCGTTAGACAGGGGGAGAATCATTCTGGAGGCGATATGAGTTCATCTGCACGCAATTATCTGTTTACCTCCGAGTCGGTCACCGAAGGCCACCCGGACAAGATTTGTGACAACATTTCAGACGCGGTGCTGGACGCCTGCCTGGCGGGCGACCCCATGAGCCGCGTGGCCTGCGAGACCATGGTCAGCACCGGCATGGTGGTTCTTTCGGGCGAGATTACCACCAAATCCAATGTGGACTTCACCAAGGTGGTACGCGATACGGTCCGCGAGATCGGCTACATCGACCCCGACGCCTGCTTCGACGCCAAGGGTTGCGCCGTGCTGGTCTCGGTGGAAAAGCAGTCCGGCGACATCGCCATGGGGGTGGATACCGGCGGCGCCGGCGACCAGGGCATGATGTTCGGCTTTGCCTGCGACGAAACCGACGTCCTGATGCCGATGCCGATTATCCTGGCCCACCGCCTCACCAAACAGCTGGCCGACGTCCGGCGCGAGGGTGGCCTCCAGTGGCTGCGGCCCGATGGCAAGTCGCAGGTCACAGTGGAGTACATTGACGACAAGCCCGCCCGGGTCGATGCCGTGGTTATTTCCACCCAGCACACCGACGACGTTTCCAACGATGACATCAAAGCCGGGGTTATTGAAAAGATAATCAAGCCCATCATTCCCGCCGAGATGCTCGACGACAACACCAAGTTCCACATCAACCCGACCGGGCGCTTCGTCATCGGCGGCCCGCACGGCGACTGCGGTTTGACTGGCCGCAAAATTATTGTCGATACCTACGGCGGCATGGGCCGTCACGGCGGCGGAGCGTTTTCCGGAAAGGATCCGACCAAGGTGGATCGCTCGGCGGCCTACATGGCGCGCTACATTGCCAAGAACATTGTGGCGGCGGGCTTGGCCAGCCGTGTCGAAGTCCAGCTTGCCTACGCCATTGGCGTGGCTGAGCCGGTTTCCGTCAAGGTCGATACCTTCGGCACCGGCCAGGTGGACGAAGAGACCCTGACCAAACTGGTGCGCGAGAACTTCCCATTGACGCCCAAGAGCATCATCGAATCGCTCGACCTGCGCCGCCCCATCTTCCGGAAGACCGCCGCTTACGGCCACTTCGGACGTACCGAAGAGGAGTTCACCTGGGAGAGAACTGACAAGGCGGAGGCGCTCAAGCAATCCGCTGCCACCACGGCCGGGGCCAAGGCGTAAGGCTGAAAATTTTCCGAAATCCGCCGGAGGTTTTCCTCTGGTTCAAACCGATTGCTATCTCAAAAACTTAAGGAGTATTCATGACTACAGACACAAAAGTCCCTTCGGACGTAAAAGACCTTGCGCTGGCCGACCGCGGTAGGACCCGCATCGAGTGGGCTGGCCAGCAGATGCCCGTACTACGGGCGATTCAGGAGCGCTTCAAGAAGGAGCAGCCGCTCAAAGGGATTCGGATTGCCGCCTGCTTGCACGTCACCACCGAGACGGCCAACCTGGCCATCACGCTGCGTGACGGCGGAGCAGAAGTTGTGCTGTGCGCCTCCAACCCGCTCAGCACGCAGGACGACACGGCGGCTTCGCTGGTGCGCGATTACGGCATCTCCACCTACGCCATCCGCGGCGAGGATAACGACAGCTACTACAAACACATCAACGCCTGCATCGATACCAAGCCGCACTTCACCATGGACGACGGCTGCGACCTCGTTAACGTTCTGCACACCGACCGCAAGGATGCCATCGGGGATGTTCGCGGAGGCACCGAAGAGACCACCACCGGCGTCATCCGGCTGCAGAGCATGGCCAGGGAAGGTGTGCTGGGCTACCCGGTCGTCGCCATCAATGACGCCCACACCAAGCACCTCTTCGACAACCGCTACGGAACGGGACAGTCGACGC
>CBDUYQ010000174.1:0-3586 GCA_965371475.1 uncultured bacterium | reverse complement strand
TCGAACTCTTCGCGGCCGAGGTCGTGGCGGCTCTTGCCTTCCTCTTTGATTTGGCGCTCGACTACAACCTGGGTGGCAATGCCGGCGTGGTCGGCGCCGGGCAGCCAGAGGACGCGGTGACCGAGCATCCGCCGCCAGCGCATAAGGATGTCAATCTGGGTGTGTTCGAGCATGTGGCCCATGTGGAGCGAGCCGGTGACGTTGGGCGGAGGGATGGCGAGCGAGAAGCCGGGCTTGCCGGGTGGGCGCTCTTTTTCGGCGACTTCCGGGGTGTAGAGTTTGCTCTCGACCCACTGCTCGGCCCAGCGCGGCTCGATGGAGCCGGGTTCGTAGGCCTTCGGGATGTCACGTTTCGCCATGTTCAATTGGAAAATACGTTCAGAAAATTCCGGCTAAGGAATCAGTATAAAGCAAGGTTGGGAGAAAGAGGAAATGAGTGGGCCAGCAGGAACGCTACTCGGTCAGATTCTCTTTGACTATCCTTTCGGCCAAAGGTTTGGCGATTTCTTTGGCCAGTTCCTTCGAGAGCTTTTCCATTACTTCCGGGGAGAGCTGCTCGACGACTTTTTTGGCGATCTCTTCAACCATACGGTCGATGCTGCCCGGGCCGGTAGCAGAAGCCGCCGGGGCGGCTGGTTCGGGTATGGCCGGGGGAGCCGCTTCCGGAGCGGGGGCAGGCGCGGCCGCCGGGGCTTCCTCTGAGCTGAAAGCAGCGGCGAACTCCTCCGGCGGGAAAGGTTCGGCCGGGCCCATGTCTTCTTCCGGCGGGGCTGCGGGAGTGGTTTCAGCGGCGGGAGGAGAAGGAATGCCCGGGGCGCTTTCGGGTTTTTCTTCCGCCGCCGGAGCAGGGGCTGGTTCCGGGGCGGCCGGTTCGTCCTCGCCCAGCGCGGAGGCAAAGGGAGTGTCAACCGCGGCAGGAGGGGCGGCCGGTTCCGCCGGAGCAGGTTCGGCGGCCTCCTGTTCCAGCATCTCCGAAAAACCCATCGGCTCTTCCTTGGGCTCCGAAGTGGGGGCAGCGTCCGGTGTCATCACCAGCGTTTCCGCTTCCGGTTCCGGCGCGGGCTTGGGTGGGGACGTATCCGGCTCGGACTCGTCGGCCGGCACGGCCGCGGCGAACTCGTCGGCGGAAACCACCGGCTCGGCCGGCTTGCCGGAGAGAGCTCGGTCGAGGTGTTCTTTGATGGCGGCCAGGGTCGCCTTGGTATCGGCAAAGGGCTTTTCGATTTTCCCGTCGGCCTTCACCCGTTCGGCTTCGGCTTCGTCGTAAGGTTCGAGAGTGCTGGCGAGCAGAAGGACAGGAACCTGGGCGAACTCCTCGCTCTCTTTGATGAATTCGCAGACTTCGTAGCCGGTGCGGACGGGCATGAAGATATCCGCCAGCACGAGGTCAGGTTTGACCTCGGGCAGCTTGCGGACAGCGAATTCGCCGTTCGAGACAGCTACGATCTCAATGTCGGCGCTCTTCAGCAACTCGGTCAACTGCTGCTGAATCTTCAGGCTGTCGTCGGCAATCAGAATTTTGCCCGGCACCATGCCTCCCGGCTGCAAAAATAGAGAACCACTAAGGCTGAGCGAATGCTAAACCGCCAGCAAGCTTAAGTCAAGCAAGGGGTTGCCTCTTTTCGCCGGATAGAGAAGAAGGGTACTCTGCCACCGGAGGGCCGCCGGGTGTTTTAATTATTTTCCGGAGGAGTATCGACCGCTTCGGCGGTTATGGTGTTTTGCTTTTGGCGGGAGAAAATCTGACGGAAGGGCATGTTATCCAGGTTGTCGGGCGGTTCCAGGGGGGGTGGCCCCAGCCGTGCGGCGGCCGCTGAGGTATCCGGCCGTCCTGAAAAACGTCCAAACATACGCCCCAGCAGGCTGGGCCCTTTGACCTTTTTGCCAACGGAGACGACTGCCTGCGCGCGCGCCAAGATGTTCGGATCGGGCTCGGGAATGGGCAAGCCCTTCTGGGTCAGGAGTTCCTTGGCCTGTTCGACCTGGAGGCTTAAAGGGTGTTCCCGAACAATGCGTAGCAGGTAATCCCCGGCCACTTCCGAGTCTCCCCGCCAGCCTCGTTCGAACACCGGGGTGTTGTAAGCCTGTGCCAGCATCCAGAGCGCTTCATCGCGCCGGCTGTAGTTGGGGTAGCGCTCGACCATTTCACCCAGGCGGGGGATGGCGGCCTGATTGGACTGGCGGGCGTAATAAAACCGGCCGATGCGAAACTGCCCGTCGGCCAGCACCTCCTGGACTTCGAGCAGTTTGGTTTCAGCCTCGGCGGCGTACTCGCTGTCCGGGTACCGTTTGAGCATAATCTGGAATTCCTGTTCGGCGCGCAGCCCGTGGGTGTTGTCGCGGTCGGGGAGTTCCAGTTGCCGGTAATGCACCAAGGCGGTGTGGAATTGGGCGCGCGGTGCTTCCGGTGAGTTGGGAAAGAAGGTGATGTAGTCTTTGTACTCAATTTCAGCATGCGCCAGCGCAGTGGTGGTGCCCTCCGCGTAGTAGGAGTCGGCCACGGCCAGCTTGGAGTCGGCCAGATAGACGCTTTCCGGGTAGGTGTTAATCAGTGTCTGTAAGGTGAGCCGGGCAACGTCCCAGCGCTTGTTCTGGATGTCTTCCAGGGATTTGTCGTAGAGGATTTTGTCGGGCTCAGCGGACTCAGTCAGGCCGAGGTCCTGGTGCTTGTGGCGGGTGCAGCCCGCGGCGGCCAGCATGGCAACCAGCAAGATACATAGGACGGTTAGTTGTTTTCGGTGCAGCATGGATTATTGGTTCGCTTATTATTTCAGACTTTCGTGGCGGTGGCCAACGAGGCCGCCCGCTGCAACTCCGTGAAGCTCTCCTGTGGCTTGGATGCGCCGAAGATGGCGCTGGCTGCCACGGCCAAATCGGTCCCGGCACGCACCACGTCTTCAATATTCTTCAAGCTCACCCCGCCGTCAATCTGAATCTGGAAGCCGCCGCGCTTGTTGTCGCGTAACTCTTTCAGTTGAGCAATCTTATCGAGGGCATTCGGGAGGAACTTCTGGCCACTGAAACCCGGGTTGACCGACATGACCAGCACAAAATCTACCTGGCCGAGAACTTCGCTCAGCGTGCTGACCGGTGTGGCCGGGTTGAGCGCTACGCCTGCCTTCGCCCCGGCAGCGCGGATGGCGGTTAGCGTGCGGTCCAGGTGCGGCGCGGCTTCCTGGTGGACGGAAACCATGTCGGCGCCGGCCTCCACGAACCGCTCAACGTATCGGTCCGGGTTTTCGATCATCAGGTGGCAGTCGAGCAGCAGGTCGGTCGAGCGGCGCAGCGAGGCCACCACCGGCAGGCCGATGGTGATATTGGGAACGAAGTGGCCGTCCATCACGTCGATGTGCAGCATCCGGCAGCCCGCCGCTTTCAGGTCGGCGATCTGCCCGCCCAGACGGGCAAAGTCCGCCGAAAGAATCGAAGGGACGATCTCCGCCCCGCCATTTTGCGATTTACTCATCATTGATTTCTTGCGCCAAGGAGAATTTTAACATTAAGTGGAGGAGCGGACACCCCCCCCAGCGTAACTTCCTTTGCTGGCCACGGTCCGCTGGAAAGCACGGTAGGTGGCCACGGAAAA
>CBDUYQ010000173.1:0-3596 GCA_965371475.1 uncultured bacterium | reverse complement strand
CTAATGTATGAGATAGGCAACAGTTTTTCTTTGCGGTCTCTGCGTACTCTGTGGTTCATTCTTTCATCGAGTGTTTGCCTTCTCAGGATTGTCTTTTGCTTGTGGCCGGGGGGAATTTTCAGGGAAAGTTTTCTCTTCTCAGGCGTATTATAAGGAGTGGATGGGGGAAGCCGAGGAGGTGTTTGTGTCCAATCAGGAGCAGTCTAGCCATTCGCCGGTACCAGCCGCGCCGGAGCGGCCAGCACAGACAGAAAACCAGGAAGTAACAGGGCCGGCCCCGTTGGGCCATTTCGACCGCCTGTTCGGGGCGCTCTTTGACCCCAAGCCGGCATTCGCCGATATCGCCGCCCGCCCGCGGGGCTGGTGGGTTCCCCTGTTGGTTATAATCGTTCTCTCAGCGATATTTTTGGGCGCCTTCAGTGAGAGGGTTGGGTGGGAGCGGTTCCTTCGCCAGGAGTTTGCGTCCAACGAAAGGATTCAACAAATTCCGGTGGAAAGACAGGAAGAAATTCTCCAGCAACAACTGGCTTTTGTGCCGTATTTTGCCTATGTCGGCGTAGTGTTGAATCCTGCCATCCTGGCTCTCTTCATCGCCGGGGTGATGCTGTTTGTGTTCAATGTCATGCTGGGCAACCAGATTCGGTTTCTCCAGTCGTTTTCCCTCACCTGTTATGCCCTGCTCCCGAACGCCGTCAAAGCCGTGGTCATACTCCCGGTGTTGTTTCTAAAGGATCCCCGGGACTTTGATCTCCGAAACCCGATCGCCTCAAATCTTGGAATTTTTCTGAGTCCCGACACCTTCCCGGCCTGGCTCATCTCGTTGGGCAACTCGCTCGACGCTTTTAACCTTTGGTCCCTCGCATTGCTGGCGGTGGGGTTTTCCGTGGCCGGGCGCCGCCTTTCCTGGGGCCGGGCCTTGGGCTGGATTCTCGCCGCCTGGAGCCTCTACCTGATAGCCAAAGTCGGCTGGGTATGGATTTTCGGCTAGGGGGAAGTTTTGCGAGAATCAGGAAACTTTTAGCCTGCTGGAATCGTAATAGTTGATGAGGGGAGGAGTGTTTCTGTGGAACGGCGCAAAATCCTGTTTCGGGAGCCGGTGCTGATCGCGCTCGATAGCCTGCGCTCGCACATGCTCCGGTCTTTCCTCACCCTGCTGGGGATTATTATTTCCGTCGCCACCCTGATTGGCGTGGTATCGGTCTTCGTCGGTATGCGGATATATGTGGCCGAGCGTGTGGCCAACTTCGGCGCCAACACCTACTACGTTACCCGTTACGGCATCATCACCAACGCCAAAGACTTCCTGGAAGCCCGCCGCCGGAACAAGAAGTTCACGATGGAAGATTACGAGTACCTCCGCGACCACCTCACGCTGGCCGAGGAGGTCGGCGCCCTCGACGGCAACAGCGCCGATGTTCGCGCCGGCCGCCAGGACCTCGAAGACGTCAGCGTGCGCGGCGTCACCGCCAGCATGGTCAATATCTTCCGGGAAACCGTCGCCGCCGGCCGTTACATTACGGAGGCGGATTACCACAGCCGCACCATGGTCGCCTTTGTCGGGACCGATGTCACCGACCGGCTCTTTCCCCAGGTGGACCCCATCGGGAAAACCCTCTACATTCGTTCGCTGCCGTTTGAAATCGTTGGCGTGGCGGAAAAGGTCGGCTCCGTGCTGGGTCAGAGCCAGGACAACTTCGTCAACATCCCGCTGACCACCTATCTCAAAATTTTTGGACACGGCCCGCCGGGCGACGGCGGCATCTCCCTTGGCATCCACTACCTTTCCCCCGCGGTCCGGGAGCAGAGCAAGGACGAAACCCGCGTCCTGTTGCGGACCCGCCGCCAATTGAAGCTCAACGACAAGGACAATTTTGGCATCATCGAAAGCGAAGGAATCGTTGACCTCTATGACCAGATTTTCGGCGGACTCACCGGCGCCTTTATCGGTGTGGTGTCGGTCTTTCTGGTGGTGGGGGGCATCGTCATCATGAATATCATGCTGGCCTCGGTCACTGAGCGCACCCGCGAGATTGGCATCCGCAAAGCCATCGGCGCGCGGCGGCAGGACATCCTCCTGCAATTTTTGATTGAGGCATCGGTGCTGGCCGCCATCGGCGGCCTGCTGGGTGTGCTGTTCGGAATGGGGATTTCTCAGTTGGTGGCCGCCACCACCCCCGTCCCTGTGCGTACGCCTCTATTTATTATTGTGCTATCTCTGGTGGTGGCCACCTCCATCGGCCTCTTCTTCGGCGTCTATCCAGCCCGCAAGGCGGCGCAGTGCGACCCGGTGGTAGCTTTGCAGATGGAATAGAGAGACGGATTATGACAACCAGGCAAAAACTTTCCCGGAACTGGCGCCGCGAGTTCGGGGAGAACATTATAATGGCGTTCGACACCCTGTGGGCCAACAAGCTGCGGTCCGGCCTGACCATGCTCGGAATTTTTGTGGCAGTGGTGACGGTAGTTATCGTCGTGGCCTTTATGATGGGCTTCGACCAGAACGTGCAGGAGAGCGTAAAAAGTTTCGGGACCAACACGGCCTTTTTTAACCACCTTCCCTCCGGTCCGCGCTTTGGCCGCCTCTCCAAAGAAGAACGAACCCGCAAGCGGCTGAATTACAATGATTATCTGGCGGTTCGCGAAGCCTGCGATGCTTGCAAAAGCGTTACTGTCTCCCTCTATCCTCGTGGAGGCCCCCACCGGGCGCGCTATAGAAACGAAGAAATTATCGGCTTTGATTTTCGCGGCGCCACCGAGGAGTTCTTTCTTGTCTATGCCAACGCCGCGGTCGGCGTTGGCCGGCCCTTTACGGCGGCGGAAAACCTCCACCGGTCCGAAATTGCCGTCGTAGGGGAAGACACCGCCAAGGGGTTGTTCGGCAGCCTGAACGCCCTCGACAAGGAGATCATCGTCAACGGCCGTTCTCTGACTATCATTGGCGTGTTTGAAAAGCCCAAAGGAGGATTCGGCGGCGGCCCCGGCAACGACACTGACAACCGTGTGGTCATTCCCTATTGGACGGCAGCCAAGTTTTACCCCGGCGAGCAGCAGCATGGCATCCGCATTGAAGCGTTTGAAGGCTTGCTCCCCCGGGCCATCGACCAGTCCCGCGTCGCCCTGCGATTGAGCCGGAAAGTGCCCCTCGGAGAAAAGGACAACTTCGGCTATACCACTGCTGAAGCCGCCATCAAGCAGTTCCGGGAAATCGTCGGCGTGGTGGCGCTGGTGGTGGCGGTGGTGGCCTCTGTCGGACTGATGATCGGCGGAGTGGGCGTGATGAACATCATGCTGGTCAGCGTCACCGAACGCACCCGGGAAATCGGAGTTCGCAAAGCTATTGGCGCCCGACGGCGCGACATTATCTTGCAGTTCCTCACGGAGGCGATGACCCTTACGGGTATCGCTGGCGTCCTCGGGGTGGTGTTTGTCTGGCTGGTGGTGATGTTTGTCCGCAACAACGTCCCCAGCCTGCCCGCTTACATCCCCTACTGGGTGGTGATACTGGCGGTCAGCGTTTCGGCCAGCATCGGACTTTTCTTCGGCATGTACCCGGCGGTCAAAGCCGCCCGGCTCGACCCGGTGGACGCCCTCCGCCA
>CBDUYQ010000172.1:0-3601 GCA_965371475.1 uncultured bacterium | reverse complement strand
GCCGCTGGCAGGAGTTCCGCCGCCGTCATTTCAAGGACTCTTTCGGTGACTGACCCGTCACCGCTTTTTCGTGTTGACTCCGGCCCCGGCTGCCTGTTAACTTAGTAGGGTTGCGTGTGCAGCGAGGGAACTTTTTGGGCGGGGTGGCGATTAAAGTCTATAGGCCCTTTCTTTGGGATATTGGGTGGTCAGGATTTTCCGGACTCCGGTTAACCATTTTGAAATCAGCCGTTTAAGAGGGACAGGTGTCTCCGGGCCATGGGCCCGGCGGCCTTGGGAGGAACCAGCGTGGCGGTAGAAGAAAAAGAAGGTAAATTTGAGGCCATACGGCAACTGATTGCCACCGGCAAGGAGCGCGGTTACCTCCTTTATGAGGAGGTCAACGAGGTCCTGCCGCCCGACATGCGTTCGTCCGATGATGTTGACGAGGTGCTGGCGCTGTTTGATGAAGCTGGTCTGCAAGTCCTCGAACGTGCCCCCAAGAAATCCGAGCACGGTTCCAGCAAGGATAAGAATAAGAAAGGCGACAAGAGTGGCAACGGCGATCTCGACCTGAGCCCCGGTACTCTCGACAAGACCAACGACCCGGTCCGGCTCTACCTGCGCGAGATGGGGACTGTGCCTCTGCTCACCCGCGAAGGCGAAGTGGCCATCGCTAAACGCATCGAGCGCGGCTTGTTGCGCGCCTTCCGCGTTCTCTCGCGCTCCCCGATGATTATCAAGGAAGTGATTACCGCCGGCGATGCCCTGCGCAACGGTGAGCGCACCATCAAGGAAATCGTCCAGTTCAACGACCTGGAACTCACCGAAGAGAAGATTAA
The DNA here is from genome assembly GCA_965371475.1 of uncultured bacterium. Lineage (GTDB taxonomy): Bacteria > Acidobacteriota > Terriglobia > Acidiferrales > 2-02-FULL-67-57 > CBDUYQ01. Next base: position 2,780 of record CBDUYQ010000172.1, on the reverse strand, counting down.
CAAGAAAATCCGGGAAGTCCTGCGCAAGGTCGAAAAAATTGCCAAGAGCCACGAAAAGACCCGGGCCTTCTACCGGAAGTCGCAGAAGATTCGCGCGCGCAAAACCCGCCCGGCCATCCGGGCCCGCTGGCGGCTGGCGCGTTCCCGCGCGGAAACGGGAGCCGTGGTCCGCTCGATCAAGTACAATCCCCATGAACTCAAGCGCCTGATGGCTTACCTGCGCGGCGTGGTTCGGGAATTGAACAGCTTGGAACGCGATACCCTCCGGCTGTCGCGCCGTGTTGAAATCGGCACCGACGAGACCGCCCGCGAAGCCCGCCGGGAACTCCGGGACGTTCGCACCCGGTTGAATGAAATCGAAGATGAATCGGAAGTTTCCGCCGATGAATTGCGCCGCTCCATACGGACCATCAACCGCGGCGAGCGCGCCGCCGGACGAGCCAAGCGCGAACTGATTGAAGCCAACCTCCGGCTGGTGGTTTCGATTGCCAAGAAGTACACCAACCGCGGCCTGCAGTTCCTCGACCTGATTCAGGAGGGCAACATCGGTTTGATGAAAGCCGTGGACAAGTTCGAGTGGCGCCGCGGCTACAAGTTTTCCACCTATGCCACCTGGTGGATCCGGCAGGCCATCACCCGCGCCATCGCCGACCAGGCCCGCACCATCCGCATTCCGGTGCATATGATTGAGACCATCAACAAACTCATCCGCACCTCGCGCCAGCTCGTACAGGAGCTGGGCCGCGAACCGACCACGGAGGAGATTTCCAAGCGGATGGAACTGCCGGCCTACAAGGTCCGCAAGGTCAAGAAGATTGCCCAGGAACCCATCTCGCTCGAAACTCCCATCGGGGAAGAGGAGGATTCGCACTTGGGTGACTTCATCGAAGACAAGGCCTTGCTATCCCCCTCGGATGCCGTCATCAAACTGAACCTGAAAGAGCAGACCGAGTCGGTGCTCAAGTCCCTGACCCCGCGCGAAGAAAAGGTCATCAAGATGCGCTTCGGGCTCGACGACGGCTCCGAGCACACCCTGGAAGAGGTTGGGCAGTCCTTTGCCGTCACCCGCGAACGCATCCGCCAGATTGAAGCCAAGGCGCTCCGCAAGCTGCGCCACCCTTCGCGCTCAAAGAAGCTGCGCAACTTCCTGGAAGACAAACTGCCCGAGTAGGCTGGCAATCGTGCTGTTCTCGCGGTAGACTGTGCGCTTGGGTTGTCAGTTCTGATGCCTCGGGCGTTTGTAGGTACTGCATGCCTGAGAGACTGCGGATCCGTGCCGTAGTTTCCTTATCAACGCACTTGGGAGGGAGTGACCTTGAACAAGGAAATAAGCGGTAAGAAAAAGCCCGACCCGGCCCGCGATCGTTACGCCGCCGTTGCCGGCGAGAAGTTACGCGAAGCCACCGACTGCCGGTTCTCTTTCCTGCCCTATGCCGCCCTCGTGCAAATCTCCGCCGGCTGGTACGCGGCCGCCGCCGTCGCCATGCTGCGCGGCAACTATGGCCCCGTGGAAGACTGGGTGCGCGACCAGGCCCGCATTGGCGCCAACCAGGGCTACGAACTCGAAGACCTCCTGCAACTCATGCGCCTCTGCCGTCAGATTGCCATCGAGAAGGAAGGCTGGGTAGAGGGCCAGATGGAGGCCGTGGACGAAGTCATCGACGAGGCACTGGCTGCCATGAGCGGCGAGGTCATCTGGATTATCCCTGAAGGGTTGCGGTATGTCACCGGCATGGGTACTGCTGACCGCGAAGAGGCCAAGGTGGCCGCCGCCACCGCCGGTTTGCCCGTGGGGTCAGCCGCTGCGAAAATGGCCGTGCCGGAAGCCGAGCGCCGCATTCACAAGCGCGCTTACCTGAAGTTGCCCATCCGGGTGCGCGGCTGGGCCGGGGAACAGGTAACGGAAGTTATCCAGACTGTGAACGTTGCCCGCGGTGGCCTGTACTTCATCACCAAGACCATTTTCGCCGAAGATCTGAAACTCAGCATTGTCTATCCCTATTGGAAAGATTCCGGCGAGGTCCACGAAGAGTTTCCGGCGGAAATCGTCCGCACCGACCCGCGCGAAGACGGCATCGGCTACGCCGTCAAGTTCCTGGTCAGCCTCAGCAAGTAACCCGCAGCGATAATTAATTCGCCGTTGCGGGCTTGCGCCCCACCAGCGTTACCGCGTGTGCGCTCACCTTGGCATCGGACGGGTCAAGACCCAGTACGCGGGCGAACGATTCAATGTCTTTTTGGGAGATGGCTGCGCGTTCGGCGACAATCTCCACCCCTTCAAAGCCCGCCCGCCGGATGGTCTCTTGATAGAGGTTCTCTTCCAACGCCGTGGTCATACAACTGCAACCGGGCAGTTTGTCGGCGTTTTGGTAAACGAGTTCGGCGTTCCCGCGCAGTGTGATGTCGGCAATGGCAAAGCGCCCGCCGGGCTTGAGCACGCGGAAGATTTCCTGGTAAACCGCCAGCTTGTCCGGCGTCAGGTTGATGACGCAGTTGCTGATGACCGCGTCGGCGGAGGAGCCGGGCAGCGGCAGCGCGTCGATTTCCGTCCGCTGGAACTCTACCTGAGGGTAAGAACCTTTTGCCTGGTTCTTTTTAGCCCGTTCCAGCATCTCCGGCGTCATGTCGAATCCGTGTACGCGCCCGGTTTCTCCTACCAGGTTCGCCGCCAGGAACGAATCCATACCCGCGCCGGACCCCAAGTCCACGACGGTTTCGCCTGGCAGGAGCTTGGCCGCGCGCACCGGGTTGCCGCTGCCTTCGCCCAGGAAAGCCCCCGG
>CBDUYQ010000171.1:0-3603 GCA_965371475.1 uncultured bacterium | reverse complement strand
GCGGGACTGCTGAGCACGGACTACAGAGTCCACGGTGAGCAGACATGCCGTCAGCAGAATAGGTACGACAATCTTTCTGTTTCTTGCGCCAACCATCTGGTCCCCCCACGGATGTCCCATCGGTAAACGTGCGCCCTATTATAATGAAATCCAGGAAAACTGCCACCCGAAAAGTTTTTCGAGGCTGAGAAAACCCCTCCTCGGGTCCCTTAGCTGCAGGTCACCCTGCCCGTCGCCGGGGAACCTTCAAACTCCAGTCGAGGACGGTAATCTTCCAGTCTCCGTCGCGCTTTTCCAGCACATAGATGGACCACAGGAGCAGTTCCACCTCCTCTCCGTTTCGCCGCGTCACAGTTATAGTCGATTTGGTGTAGCCCCAGGCCATCTCCCCGGAGGCTACCACCCGCACGAACTCCCATTCCGTCGGCGCCGCAGGCCCCTCGAACTCGGGAATCAGGTGATGTTCGCGAAAATCTTTCCAGCCATCATTGCGGCCACCGTTCTCAAAGGCCACCATATCTTCAGCCATCAGCGGTTCCAGTTGGGAAACGTCGTGCGCCGCCGAGCCTTCCTGAAACTGCTTTATGATCCGGCGTACTTCCGCTTCGGGCTCTTCCGCCGCCGCGCCCGGTGCGGCCAGCAATACGGCCAGCGCAACTACAATAAAGATGTTTCGCATGTTTTCACCTCGCCATGAGATTGTCCTGCCCCTCCAGTTTCAACATCGGCAGGCAAGCGGCAGGATACACCCTCTCCGACAACTGTCAACCGTTATGCCCAAACTCACAGGGACATTGGGGCGGCTACCCTTCCGGCACAGGGTGTACCAGGATGGAGTTTCGTCTTCCTCCCCTGTCCCGGTTTCTGCTAGGCTAACTCTGCCCGTTCAGATGAGGTGCGCAACACGAGTTGGCTAACTTGCAACGGACACCACCCAACCAAATCCAAGCGATTCTAATGCCGGTGGGAAATGAAGATGTCGAAAGAAATGCCTAACTCCAAAACGCGGCGCTGCCCTGGGGCCGGCCTTCTGCTCGGGATACTGCTCCTCTGTTTGCCTTTTTCCCTGGCCACTCAGGAAAACGTACACAGCGCCTCCGGGCTGGTTCTCGATCCGGACGGGCTGGCCACCAGCGGCGCGGTGGTCAAGGTCATCGGGGTAAATCAGGTTCTGCTGGCCACTACTGTCACCGATGAGCAGGGCGAGTTCACCCTCAAAGGGCTGCGCCGGGGAAGCTACCAACTGGTAGTTGAAGCCCGCGGGTTCTCTCCCCTGCGGCAGATTATTGATCTGCCGCTCCCGCCAGAAACAACCCTGACGATTACGCTTCAGCTCCATCCGGTGGAAACCAGGGTTACAGTAACCGGACAGCACGGAGCTCCGAAGGAGGCGCTCTATGAGGCCGCCACCGTGACGGTGCGCAGCAGCGAAGAACTCGTCACCCGAGAGGTGAGCCACCTGCCGCGGCAACTCGCCGAACAGCCCGGCGTGCTGACCCAGGAAACCACCCCCGGACAGGGTTCGCCCGTCCTGCGCGGACAGGGCGCCCAGACTGTTCTTTACCTGCTCGACGGCGTACGATTCAACAACTCCACGTACCGCTCCGGCAACACACAGTACCTCGGTTGGATTCCGGCGACGGGAACGGCTGCCGTGGAGGTCTTTCTCGGTCCCGCCGGAACGCAATACGGCAGCGACGCGCTCGGCGGCGCAGTCCACATACTGTCATCGGAACTGCCCTCGTGGAGCGACCAACAGTGGCAATGGGCGGGCGAGACAAGAACATTTTTCCAATCGGCCAACCTGCAAGGCGGCCAGGCCCTGAAAACCTCTGTGGCGGGCCGCCGGGTTTCATTTTCGTTGGGTGGTTCATTCACCCGCGCTCAGAACCTGCGCACCGGCGGCGCGCTCGATTCGCACAACAGCCTGACGCGATTCCTCGGACTTGATTCATCCCAAGTCCGTTCCTTGCTCGGCAACCGCCTGCGCGATACCGCTTACACGCAAGGCAGCTGGCAAACCAAGCTGGGCGCCCGATTCGGTCATGACCACTTCCTGACGGCAAGCTGGCTGCAATCTGAGCAGTGGGGTGTGCGCCGTTATGACCGCCTGCTGGGAGGTGATGGAAGACTGCGCAGCGACTTCCGCCCGCAACAATTGCGCTTCGGCTACCTGCGCTACCAGAAGGTTGGAGCTGACAAGCTGCGAAGTCTCACCGCAACGGTTTCGCTCAACCAACAGGTGGACGGCCAACGGCAACAGACACGCGAAACCTCTGTGCTGAGAAATGAACGCAACCGTGTGACCTCGCTCGGCTACACCGTGGCAACGGTTTGGCAACCCAACTCTGCGCACTCGCTCAACACCGGCGCCGAATTTTACGATGAGTTCGTTTCCGCCCGCCGCCGGGAAACTGACATCCTCGGCGCCACGGCCGAGGTCCGGCCCCGCTTCCCCCATGGCACCCGTTACCGTTCGCTGGGGCTCTACCTTACCGACGACTGGAGGCCGCTCGCCAAAAAGCTCGTGGTCGATGGCGGCCTGCGGCTGAGCCACTTCCGTTTCCGCACGCGCTCGGATCGCAACGTTTTCCTAAACGGCGTCCCCACTGTACCCGACGCCAGGGAAACGTTCACAGACGTCACCTTCCACTCCGGGGTGGCTTATTCCCCCCGGGAATCAATTGTGCTTGTCGGCCGGGCCGCTCGCGGCTTCCGCGCCCCCACCGTCTTCGATCTGGGACAACTGGGGCTGACCGGCGGCGGCTTTGAGGTCACGCCCGCGGAAGCCCTGGCTGTGAGTGCCTCCGTGGGGGACTCCGCTTCCATTTTGGCCACAAGCACCGGGACTCAATGGCAACGACTCAAACCTGAGGTGCTCTGGAGTTTTGAAGGCAGTCTGCGCTGGCAAACCCGGCGTGTATCCGGAGCTGTAACCCTCTTTGATTCCGAATTCTTTGACGCCATACAGCGGCGCACGCTGATAGTGCCCAACCCGGTAGTGGGCGAGACTATCGGCGGACAAACAATCACGTCACAAGATGCGGACGGAAGGATTTTTGTTGACCTCGACGCGCGGCCCGTGGTTTCCCGCGCCAATGCCGGCCGGGTACGGATTTACGGCGTGGAAACTTCTTCGCAGCTGAATTGGACCCGGCAGTGGAGTTCTTCTCTCAAAGCCGCCTTCCAGCGAGGCCGGGAACTTGACACCGGCAATTTCGCCCGGCGCATTGCACCCGTTACCTTCTTCGGCAGCGGACGGTGGAATTCCCGTGGGGGCCGTCTTTGGCTTGAGGTTTACACAGAAATTTTCGGCACGCAAACACGCCTGAATCCGGCCGAGTTGAACGATCCGCGCGTCGGCGCCTTTCGCTCGCCGCAAACCATCGCTGACTTTTTTCAATTCGGCGCCGAGCGCCTGGGCCTGGTGCAAGGCGGTGTGCTGCTGCCAACCGGCGAAACCGTGGACGAGGTAATTTTCCGCGTCCTGGGCAGCCGCTCCAGTGGGGCGCCTCTCTTCCGCCGCACTAAAGGCTTTGCCACCCTGAACCTTCGCGGCGTCCTGGTAATAACCGAGAAGGGGGAACTCTTCCTTGCTGTAAC
>CBDUYQ010000170.1:0-3614 GCA_965371475.1 uncultured bacterium | reverse complement strand
GTGGGGTCATGCGTGGAGGTCACGCGGTTGGTGCCCTCGGCGATTACCTTACCGTCTTTGACTACGACGGCGGCAAACGGCCCTCCCCGCCCGGAACGGACGTTCTCCACCGAGAGTTTGATGGCCCGCGCCATAAAGGAATTCTGCATGCTCTCTCCCCGATGATTCCAAAAATGTAAGCCCCGGCCCGCTAGCTGTTCGCGGCATTATACCGCAAGGAGATGAGGTTTCAAAAATCGCTGGGACTGAAGTGGTTCTTCCAGCAATTTTCTCCCGTGCGGACCTGTAACAAAAACTTTACACAGCTTGTAATCGTTTGTCTCGCTGTCTTGGTGTACTCTTTTCTTGTGCGCGGCCCCACGGCTGACGCACACTGGCCGACCGGCCAGAAAAAACTGAGGATTACCAATGAGATTACGCTCTTGCACTGCAGTTGTTCTGATTTTCGTCTGTTCCTGGCTGGTCCTTACACCGGCTCTGGCCGCCGAAGACGCTGAACCAAGGCCTGATGCCAGACCGGAAAAAGCCGCCGTGCAGCCTGTCCAGCCTTCCCGTGCCGCTCTGGCTGCCCTGGAGGCCGAACTACAGGAGCAGAGAGCGTTGATCGAAGAGATGATGCAGCAAATGCGCGAACAGGCTGCTCAGCTTGCCCAACTCCACCAGCAACTCTCCGTCGCGCAGCCGGCCTTCACGCCTTCCGCCGCCCGGCCCGATATTGCCACCGCCACAAATACCGGGGCAGGACCAACCATCCCTGCCAGCGCCGTGGCGCCGAAGGTGACCGTTGCCGCGGAACCAGCCAGTCCCGCCACGGGAGCGGCCACAGCGAACCAATCCGCCGCCGCCCAGCAGGAGGTCAAGGTCAAAGGGTTGGGCAACATAGCTTTCAGCGGCGACCTGCGGCTGCGCTTCGAGCCCTTCCGCGGCGGCACCGGGCCTGACCGCAACCGGGCGCGCTACCGCGTGCGGTTCAGCGCGAAATCGAAGTTCAGCGACGAGTGGCAGGGCGGCTTCCGAATCACCAGTGGCAGCGATAACGAACCGATTTCCACCAACCAAACCGATACCGGGTTCTTCACCCGCAAGCCGCTCAACATCGACCGGGTCTATCTCACCTACACGCCCAACTGGGCCAAGCCGCTCAGCATCACCGGCGGCAAGTTCGGCCCCACTTGGCAGAAAACTGAACTGACTTTCGACAGCGACCTCAACCCCGAAGGGCTTTCGGAAACCCTCTCGTTCGATCTCGAAAACGCCGGGCCCCTCGGCAACGTGACCGTGGTGGGCTACCAGTTGCCCTTCCGCGAGTCCGGCAGCGGGCCGGACAGCTACCTGATGGGCGGGCAGCTCCAGTCGAAATGGAATGTAGGCGGCGGGCACAAGTTTTCCGCCAGCGCGGGCTACTCCAACTGGTTCCGCACCGACACCATCCGGGTGGCGCAGACCGGCGGCAGCTTGAGCGGCAGCACCAACCGCAACGCCGCCTCGGCTACGGCGTTCGCCTCGCGGTTCGGCATCTTCGACCTGATTGCGCAACTCGACCTCAGCACCGGCAACGACCGCTGGCCCGTCAAGCTGCTGTTTGACTATGTGGTCAACACCCGCGCCTGCGCCCAAGCCAGCATCGCCGGGGTTGCATGCAATTCGAGCGACCGGCAGGGCTACTGGGCGGAAGTGGGCTTCGGCAGGACCAAAGACCCCAAAGACATGAGGTTCGGCTACACGCTCATCCACATTGAGCGCGAGGCCGTACTGGGAGCATTCAATTACAGCGACCTGCGCGCGCCCACCAACGTCATCAACCACCGGTTCCAATTCGGCTACCAGGCCAACAAAAACCTGACGCTGGGCTATGCACTGATAGTGGGACGGCAACTGGAAACCGCCACCTCGCCGCAGGAACCCTGGCTCAAACGGATGCAGTTCGACGCCGCTTACAAATTCTAGGTGGGAATTAACGGCTAACACCGTGCATGGTCTTAACTTCAGGGGGTTTTGATGCAGTTGCGGCCGGCCTCTTTGGCGCGGTAGAGGGCGGCGTCGGCGGCATCAATCACCAGTTCCGGGGTGGAACGGTCTTTGGCGTACTCGGCCACGCCGATGCTGATGGTGACGGTAACGGACTTCTTCTCTTCGACCTCGGGTTTCTCATCGGGTTTCTCGTCAGGTTTTTCCTGGGGACGGTCTTTCCCGCGCAGGCGAAAACTGCTGTTGGCGATTGATTCGCGCAACTCTTCCAGCAACGGCAGCGCCTCCTCGACGGTATAGCCTGGAAACAAAACGGTAAACTCTTCCCCGCCGTAACGGTAGGTGCGCCCGGCGCCCCGCACCCGCGCAAGTCTCTTGGCCACCATCTTGAGCACCTGGTCGCCGACATCATGCCCGTAGGTGTCGTTGAACTGTTTGAAGTGGTCGATGTCGCACATGGCGATGGCGTAGCGTCCGCCCAGTTGCGCCATCCGTTCGTTGAGCGAGCGCCGGCCGGGCACCCCGGTCAGCTCATCCAGGTAAGCCACGTTGTAGCCGTGCTCGAGCACCGACACCAGTAAAATTACGCCCGCCGCCCCGGCATAGAAAAATAACTCCTCGGGCCCGCCTGTCTGCCGGAGCCCCACAAACACCGCCACCAGCGCCCAGAACAACCCCTGTTCGATTTTGGTCCGCCGGTGGAAAAACAGAACCAAAAGGACAATGGCCGCCGCGGCAAAAGCAAGCTGCGCGGGCAGCGGCATGGCAGTCCAACTTCCGGGTTGAACCTGCCAGCGCAGGAAAGCTCCCAAGCGCTCGCTTTCCACCCCGCCCAGCAGAACCACGCCGATCCCCTGGGCCAGCAGGAACGCGATCTTGAAGATGCCGCTGACGGTCAGCACTCCGCGCTCCTCCAGCGCCGCAAAAAGGGCTATGTTCAGAGGGAGCAGAAAAACCGCCGCCAGTTTCGTAACTTTCGTAACCTCGCCGGCGGGCGCCACCAGTTCCAAACCCCATACGGTAAAGGCGATTGCCACAACCACAAACAGCACGCGGCCCCGGTTGTAGAACCAGCCCAGCATCGCCGCCGCCGCCAGTGCGCCGAAAAAGAAAACGCGGGCATAGGGCGCAGTGGTTGTGTGAGCAATTTCTACCTGCAATACCCCCCAGACGATAAGCAGCAGGAAGCCCCCCGGCTCAACCAGCCGGAACAGCCACCGCACCGTGTCCGCCGCGATTTTATTGAATGACATCTCTGGTTTCACACCATACCAAAACTTTAGTGTTTAAGGGTCAGGAAAACGGGGAAAGAAGCTAATGGGTCTTGCGGCGAAGGAGAAGCAGGAGAGCCAGACCCCACCCGATTAACCCAAACCAGACTGCTGGCTGGGTGACAATACTCTCTGTGGGCGGCTCTTCTACCGGTTCGGCGGGCGATCCTTCCCCCTCGGGCACGGCGGGCAGATCCTCGCTCCGAGCCTTGGATAAGGCAGTGCGAACCCTGGATACCTCGGTCTGGAGTCTTGCCAGATCGCTCTCCAGCTGGCGAATCACCACGCCGCCCACCGCGCCCAGCGCGAGCGCGCGCGCATTCTCGGCAATCTGTGCCGCGGTGCGGGCGAACTGAATGGCGTCGCCGCCTTTAG
>CBDUYQ010000169.1:0-3617 GCA_965371475.1 uncultured bacterium | reverse complement strand
GAAGGGCCTTTGGTAACGGAAGAGCAAGCCCAACCTCAACGTGACGCGCCGCAGGAAACTCCTGCTCAGCGCCAGCCGCAAACGACGGCTATCGCCCCGCCAATCGTTTCCGGGAGCGCGCCGCTGCGGACCGCCACGGCAGAAAATCAAGGTGTGGCCGAACAGCTCATTACGGTGGACTCCGACGTCGCCACCGTCACCTTCTCGACGCAGGGCGCGGTTGTCAGAAGCTGGCAGCTCAAGGACCACCTTGATGCCAACGGTGACCCGCTCGAACTCATCCACGGGGACGACACCGGGCTCGGCTTCCCGCTCGAGTTCCAGTTGGACGATCCGGCGCTGGAAGCCCAGCTCAATGCTGCGATATTTACCAGCAGCGCGGGCACCCTGCCCTTGGTGACGATGGAGGCTCCCGGGGAAGTTGTCTTCGAGTGGAGCAGCGGCAATCTGGCCGCCCGCAAGCGCATCGCCTTTCCCAACGGTTACCTGACCGAACTCGACACGGAAGTCTGGGTAGGCGGCCGGCCCGTCCCGCACCGGGTGCGCTGGGGCGGCGGCTTCGGCGACCTGCACGCGTCGGCCGCCGGGTTTGCGCCGAACTTCCTGCTGCGCCGGACCGATAAGTTGCAGCGCGTCGGCATCGAAGCCGCTCTCGAAACCACCGGCTGGATCTGGAAAGCCGGGCCGCAACTGACGCCCTTTACCGGCGAGGCCGCCTACGCCGGGCTCGAGGACCGCTACTTTGCCGTCCTGTTCATTCCGGAAACACCGGCGTTGAATGTGGTGGTGGACTCCGGCGAGTGGATTCCGGGTGAGACCCACAACGGTAACGGCAACGGAGACTCTGCCCGAACCAATATCACAGACGGAGAAGAGGAAGAGGCTGATGACAAGCCGCAACGGCTCGGCGCCATCGCCGTCGGCTCGGCCACCAATCCGCAGAACCGCTTCCGCCTCTTCGTCGGGCCCAAAGAGATTAAAACACTCGAGAAGATTGAACTCGACCCCTGGCCCGGCACACAGCCCGTCGCCCTGTCCGGCGAGGTGGTGGACTTCGGCTGGTTCTGGTGGGTGGCGCGCCCGCTGCTGGTGGCGATGCAGTGGATTTACGCCAACTGGGTCGGCAACTACGGCTGGGCCATCATCCTGCTGACCATCGTCATCAACCTGGTGATGTTCCCGCTCAAGTACAAGTCGTCGCAGCAGGCGTGGCGGATGCAGAAGGTCGCGCCCCGGATGAAGTCTCTGCAGGCGGAGATGAAAAAGTACAAGTCCACCGACCCCAAGCGCAACGAACTCCAGCAGGAGATGATGGGCCTCTACAAAAAAGAGGGCGTTAACCCGCTGGGCGGCTGTCTGCCGCTGCTGATTCAATTTCCGTTCTTCCTCGGCTTCTACCGCCTGCTCTACAACACGATTGAGTTGCGCCAGGCCCCCTGGATAGGCTGGGTGCAGGACCTGAGCCTGCCCGACCCCTACTATATCCTGCCGATTGTGATGACCGGGACCATGTTTCTCTCCACCCAGATGACGCCGCAGACCACCGCCGACCCGGCGCAACAGCGCATGATGAAAATGATGCCGCTGATTTTCGGCGTGATGTTCCTTACCTTTCCCTCGGGTCTGGTACTCTACTGGCTCACCTCGAACGTGGTGGGCGTCGGCCAGCAGTGGTGGATTAACAAAGAGCACCAGCGCTACCTGGAAGCGGAAAAGCAGGCCGCCAAAGAAAGCAAAAAGAAAAAGAAACAGAAGGGCAAGCAGGCTTCTTAAAACGGAGGAACACAAGCTCGTGGCAGAACGCACAGAACCCGCCATCGATTGGGAACAGGCCGCCGACACACTCGAAGAGTTTCTCAACACGGTGCTCGACGCCACCGGGCTGGAACTCGACGCGGAAATTGAAGTCTGCGACCCGGAAAAGCCCGTGGACGTCGAAGCCCCCAACATCATCGTGGACCTCACCGGCCCCGACCAGCGGCTGCTGCTGGAAGACCGCAACGAACTGCTGCGCTCACTTGAGTACCTGGCCCACCGCTGGGTCCGGCTGGAACCTTCGCACGCCGCCCGCATCCGGTTCGACTCCAACGGCCACCGCGGCGACCGCGTCGCCGAACTCGGCCTGGCCGCCCGCACCGCCGCCGATCAGGTTCGGGAGTCCGGCCGCCCCTTCCGCTTTCAGCCGATGAATGCCCGCGAGCGCCGCGTCATCCACCTGAACCTGCGCGAAGCCGAAGGCGTCCGCTCCGTTAGCGAAGGCGAAGGCTTCGACCGCGTCGTCGTCATCCACCCCGTTTGAGCCTGTGGCGCCGAACCAGTTTGCCACTGGCAGAATCTGTCTCCAGCGGTTTTTTCGCGGGACGTAAAGTCCCGCGCCACAGGAACTCTTTTACGCCCATTACATTGGGTCTATGTGGCGGTTTATCTCCTGCGGTCAATCGGTTCTAAACACTCCGCTCCAGGGATATTCCTCCGGCACAACGACAAACCCCTTCCTCACCGGATTCATCCAAACATAATTGCACTTTAATTTTAGCGATTCATCACTTCGCAGCCTATGGTCAAAAAAACTGGTCTGCCACGGACTTTTCATTTGGAATGTTTTCCTCAAGCGTTTTGTCGTTCTGCCTTTGAAAACTTGAACAAAGTTTATCAGTCCTTCCTGCCCCGCAGAGCAAATTAAATGCAAATGGTTAGGAAGAATAGTGTATACAGCCAATTCCACCCGCTGTTGGGTGGCTGTTTCCAAGAGTGTTTTACGCACCAAATCTCGTCGTGCGGGAGATTGGAAAAGAGATTTCTTTTCCTTGCAGCAGATTGTTACAAAATACCACGCTCCTGGAATCATATAATCAGGTATAGGCAATCGGACAGGTCTGCCTCGGCCACGCGGCTTATCGTTTCTTATGTTGTCCATTTCCTGCTTCTTTTGTGGCGCAGGGGTTTATCCCCTGCGGTCTTTCTCAGTTTTTTCTGCAAGAGGACAACCGCCAGCGACTAAAATTAGTTGGGCATGGACCAGAAATACCCCGCGTAGAACAGCACCCAGCAGGTTGTCAGGACGACGTACTTATACTTCAGCGGCGTCCACCGGAAAACACTCTGCGACAACCCGGAAACCAGGAGCATCACCAGCACAAAGCGCATCAGACGGGCCGGCAGGCTGACCAGCAGGAACCCCGCCGCGGAGAGATGCAGCGCCCCCGCTTTGACCGCGTAAATCTTGTACGGCACACCTTTGACCGGCCCCAGGAAGAGCGCCCACAGCCCGTCCGCGGCCAGGGAAGTCTCTACGCCTTCCACCATCGCCGGGCTGATGGCAGGGACAAAGTCGAGAACGGTAGCCGCGCCCGCCGGGGTCGCCCAACCCCAGAGGTACATCGCCCCGCCGCCCAGCACCGCACCCAGCAGGGCCCAGGCGCAGGCGGGGAAGGACTCGCGCAGGTTCCGCACCGCCACGTAACTCAGGAGCACATCCGGCACCAGAAAGAAAAGCGTCGCTTCGGCAAAACCCCAAAGCAGCGCCGCCCGGTTCATGCGCGTCATTTCTGTCATTCCTGTCAGGGCTTTCAATCCACTCCTTCCCGTTAATCCCATCAATCCCAGGTCGGGAAGTT
>CBDUYQ010000168.1:0-3620 GCA_965371475.1 uncultured bacterium | reverse complement strand
ACCCGCAGGATATTCTCCCCGATGAGCACCTCATCATCCTCATCCAGATTGTACCGCTCGTGGATGGCCAGAAACGTCCCGTTGGAACTGTCCAGGTCTTCCAAAAAGCACTCCCGCCCGAAGAATTGCAAGCGGGCGTGCAGGCGCGACAGGTAGCGGTCGTCGGGGAACGTATAGGTGCAGTCCTTGCGGCCCAGGGTGGTTTCACCGCGCGCGAGCGGAAACTCTTCCGTCTTCCCGTCTTCGCTCAGGCGGACCAGCGCTGCTTTGCCGGCGCCCTCTGCCCCCGCTTCGGAAATCTGGAAGCGGAAGCGCTGCCGTCCGACGGCTATCATTTCACCGTCAGCCAGGTGGTGGGCCTTGCGCACACGCACAAACACCCCCTGTCCCTCGCTAACGTCGTCCACATAAAGCGCGCCGCCCAGCGGCGTAAACGTGGCGTGCTGCGGGGTCACAAAAGGCCCGGCCAGCACGATATCCGCCTTCCCGCCCCCGGCCCCCCCGACAACCGTGCAGGGCCCTTGCACCGCGTAACGCTCGCCCAACTCCCCTCCCGGCAGAACTTCCAACAGAGCAAACTCCTTCGGCACAGAGGTCAGCGTGGTCACCATAGTAGTGCCGCTGGCCGCCTGCGCAATCATGGTGCGGAGTTCTTCCGGCGCCCGCGTGCTGGTCCCGGAAGCCAGCACAAGCTGGTCGTTGGAAAGTATCGTCGGCGGCGGGGTATCCGGAGGGGTGTCCGCGCGCCACTCCACCTCGTAGAGGTCCATCTTCTGCGCCTTGCCGCGCAGCGCCACCTGTTTCATCATGCGGCAAACAAACCTTTTCTCCTGCTGGATGGCTTCCACCACCGAAGGCGAAATACACACCTGGTCCGCCCCGGCCTCGTGTTCGATGCGCGAGCAGACGTTGACCACGTCGCCATACACGTCCTTGTCCCGCAGAATTGCCATCCCGAGGTTGATGGCCACGCGAATCTGTACCGGCTCCATCTCCGCCGTTTTCCGGCTGTGTTCCTCCAGCGCCCGCTGCATCTCCATGCCGCACTCCACCGCCTGCACCGGGTTTTCAAAGTACGCCATGATGGAGTCGCCGATGGTCTTGACGACTGTTCCGTCGTGCGCGAGCACCTGCGGACGCAGGATGGCCTCGGTCTTTTGCAGCAGCAACATCCCCATCACGTCGCCGTGCCGCTCGAAGTAGCTGGTCGAACCGACGATGTCGGTAAACATAATGGTCAGGAGCCGCTGGTACTTTTCCATCTGCGCGAGCAGGTTGGTCACCTCGCTCAGGATGGTCTCCACGCCTTTGGAACCTGTCGTCACGAAAGTTTCCTGCGCCTCCTTTTACCTCATCGAACCTTTAGGGAGAAGTCTTGAACAGCAGCACGGTAATATTGTCGTGGCCGCCGCGCGCCTTGGCCAGCTCCACCAGGCTGGCACAGGCCTGCTTCAAATCCGTTGCCTCGGCCGTCAGGTCGAGCATCTCCTGGTCGCTTACCAGACCGGAAAGGCCGTCCGAGCACATTAGATAAAGGTCGTCCGGTTCCAGGGTAAGCGGCTCGGGCAGGCTGGCGAGTTTCGGTTCCGTCCCGCCCCCCAGCGCCTGCGTCAGGACGTTGCGCTGCGGGTGGGTTTTGACTTCTTCCTCGGAGAGCATCCCCCGCCCGACCATCTCCTGCACCCAAGTCTGGTCCACCGTAAGCTGCCGGATGGCCTCCCCGCGAATCTGGTAGGCGCGCGTATCACCCACATGCACAAAGTGCCCCTGATTCCCAAGCACGGCCATCGCCGTACAGGTCGTCCCCATGCCGCGCAGACCGGGGTTGCCCTGCGCCTGCCGGAAAATCTCCCGGTTGGCCAGCAGGAACCCTTCCTGCAAGATCGCTATTGGGTCGGTTCCATCAGCGGCCTTGTAGTGGTCGAGAAGGGTCTTGACCGCAATGCTGCTGGCCACCCCGCCGCCCTGCTCGCCGCCCATCCCGTCCGCCACGATAAGCAAAACGCCTTTCTCCGGCTGCTTTTCGTCGCCTTCGAAATAGCCGTAGTTGTCCTGGTTTTCCTCGCGGTGGAGTCCGATGTCGGTGAGGGCCGCAAACAGCGGCGCTGGTCTGGGCTCGGGCATAGGATATCGCCGGAACTCTGCCACCCCGGCTTGTTCTTCGGCAAAGGCCCCGGTCAGGCGTAGCTTACCACAATGGCCGCGGCGGTCAGTTCAACCCGCCGCCGAACGTATCGGTCAGTTCGATCTCGTAGCCGTTCGGGTCTTGAATATAAATGGAGCGCGAGCGCGGCCACTCCACCGGCCCGCCGTAGAGAATCCTGACCCGGTTCTTGAGCAGCTCCGCCTGCGCCTGCGCCAGGTCTTCCACCACCAGCCCGAAGTGATTGATGCGCAGATCGTCGTCACTGATCACTTTGTACGGATGCTGGTAGAGACAAAGGTAGGCCGCGCCGGGCAGCCCGAGAATTACCCAGGGCTCTTCTGCCTCGCCGGAGTGGTCCTCTTTGATTTCAAACCCGAAGTTGGCGCGGTAGAATTCCACCGACTCTTTCAGGTCTTTGACCCGCATATTGATGTGGTCCACTGCCTTGACGCCGATCATCTCTTACTCCTTCTGCTTGCCCCCACCTCAACGATAAAGCACGCGCAGCACGCCGTTCTCGACATAAATGTCTCTGATCTCCGGTGGCAGCCGGAACTTCTCTCTGTTCTCCGGCGAATCAAACAACCGGCTGGCGGCGTTGTCGAGCGATACGCTGGGAATCGGAAACGAACCCAGCCTGCCCGCCGTCGGCTCCAGCCGCAGGTACCCGTTCTCGGCACTGAGCCTCCCTTCCAGCATCAAAGACATCTCCTTGCCGTAGAGATCAAAGAGCAGGTAGGCCTGCACCCGGTCGCCGGCCAACCCGATCTTCACGTCCTTCACCGACGACTGTACCTCTCGCAGCGTCGGCTCCTCCCGGGGCTTGGGCGGAGCAATCTTGCTGATGGCGCCGCCGGTAACTTTATCCGCCGCCGCGCGGCGAACCCGGTCAGTCTCGCCTGGTTGCGGCCCGATAGCCAGGTTGGATTGCAGCCAGGAGTTCAACTCCGCTTCATTCAGTTGCAAGGTGTAGGAGCGGCCCGTCTGCGCCGACAACTGCAACCGCTGCATCTTGGCGGCCACCTGGCGGCCGGCCTTTGGGTCGTCGTCGATTTCCGGTGGCGCCCCCGGTTTCAGAATCAGGTAAATAACCAGCAGAGCAACAACCAATACCACCCAACGGAACACCCGGTAGAAGCGCCACACCAGCCCAGGCGGAACTGTTTCCTCTTCCGGCTCAGGCGCAGCCTGGGGAGAAAGGACGGAAGACTTTGGCTCCGGCCCGGGGACGTACCGGTTGAAGATAATCCCGCAGCTCTGGCACTCTTCACCGCCCTCCTGCTGGTAGCCGCACTTCGGACAGGTTACGTTGGCCATAAATTCCCCGGCATCTACTTAACCATGCCGGGGGCAGAATGCAACCCCACCCCCAGAAAGACAGGGGTAGCATTCGGAGGTGAGGGTGGAGCCTACTCGTAGCGCAGGGCGACCATGGGATCGACGCGGGTGGCGCGGAAGGCAGGCACACAACAGG
>CBDUYQ010000167.1:0-3653 GCA_965371475.1 uncultured bacterium | reverse complement strand
GCGAGTGGAAGCCGCTCTCGAGCAGGAAGTCGGAGAGGCGCGCCATCAGGTCTTCCAAGTCGATGGTGTCGGCCTCGGTGCCGGTGAAGCGAGAGTAGCGGGTGAAGCGCATGGAGAGCCCCTACTGGTAAGGACGGCGCGGGCGCGCCGGGCCTTCCGGGATTTCCGGTTCAGGACGCTTCTCTTCGCCGAAGAAGCCGCGCTCTTCCGAGCGGTGGACCTTGCGGTGGGCGTAGAGCCCCTCGAGGATGAACTCGCAACCGGCGATGAGCAGCGCGGGGTCGTCTTTGGGTTTCAGTCCGAGTTGCGCGGTGGCCTCCAGCAGACCCTGGATGGAGCGAAACTCCTTGAGGATGTTTTTGGCGGAGGATTGGTCGTTGATTTTGAGCGAGCCGCCCAGCTCGAAGTACTGCACAATCTGCTGCAAATCGACATCGGCGAAGTAGTGGTCAAAGACCGAGCCGATGGCCTTGCGGATGAGTTCGTGCGCCACCTGTTCCGCGCCGCGCAGCTCGCCTTCGTATTCGAGTTCGAACTTGCCGGTCAGCGAGGGCAGCGAGGCGTAGATATCGGCCACGCGGGGGACGATGTGGTCCTCTTGGGCCATCAGGGTGCGGCGCTCGGCGTTGCTCAGGACGTTCTCGGTGGCGGTGATGGGCATGCGCTGGCTCACCCCGGAGCGCTTGTCGATGCGCTTGTCCTGCCGGGCCTGGAAGGCCACCTCCTCGACGATTTCGTAAACGTAGCCGGGAACCTGCAACGGCAGGGAGGTAGGCCGGTTGAGCCAGGCTTCCTGCTTGGTGATGGTGATGCCCTCTGCGCGCGTCATCGGGTAGTGGGTGCGAATCTCGGAGCCGACCCGGTCCTTGAGCGGCGTGATGATCTTTCCGCGCGCGGTGTAGTCCTCCGGGTTGGCGCTGAAGACCAGCAGGACGTCGAGCGGCAGCCGGACGGGGTAGCCCTTAATCTGGATGTCGCCCTCCTGCATGATGTTGAACAGGCCGACCTGAATCTTGGGGGCGAGGTCGGGCAGTTCGTTGATGGCAAAGATGCCGCGGTTGGCGCGGGGCAGCATGCCGTAGTGGATGGTCAGCTCGTCGGAGAGCGCCAGCCCGCCGCGGGCGGCCTTGATGGGGTCAATATCGCCAATGATGTCGGCAATGGTGACGTCGGGTGTGGCGAGCTTCTCGACGTAGCGGAGTGCGCGCGGCAACCAGTCGATGGGCGTGTCGTCACCCTTTTCCGCCACCAGCAGGCGGCAGGCGCGGCAGACGGGGTGGTAGGGGTTGTCGTTGATTTCGCACCCGGCGATGACGGGAATTTCCTCGTCGAGAAAGTTTGTCAGGTCACGCAGCAGGCGGCTCTTGGCCTGTCCGCGCAGGCCCAGCAGGATGAAGTTATGGCGCGAGAGCAGGGCGTTGACCACCTGCGGGACCACCGTGTCGCCGTAGCCGACGATGCCGGGGAAGAGTTCGTCGCCGCGCTCGATGGCGCAGAGCAGGTTGGCGCGGATTTCGTCCTTGATGCTGCGCTCGGCATAACGTGCCGGTGAATACTCGCTTTCGCGCAGATCCCCTAAGGTGTGTGGTTTGCTCATCGACGCCCCTTTACTGCTAACGCCTTAAAAGCCCCCTGACGGGCGCGCCCATTATAGCCCATCCGGTTTGCAGGGGCTTTGTCCCTGCGGAAAGCCCCTCTCTGTATAGGATGCGTCCACCGCGCTAAGGGCTAACTGCTTTTTTTTCTGGTAATTTCCCGGTTACCTGAAAATGTGACATTGATGATTTGTCATCCGGGTTTACCCATGTCATGGTGAAATGGGTTCGATTGTCTGCCGGAAGGGCAGTCCGGGGCCTGCAAGGTAAGCTAAGCGAGGCATGCGATGAAGAGATTTGGATGGGGCTTAATCGTACTGTTGGTATTCGGTTCGCTGATTGCGAAGCCGGTTCGAGACGATCAGGCTGATGAACTGGCGGACAAGGTCTTGCAGACGATGGGAGGGAAGAAGGCACTGGAGCAGAAGCGCTTTCTCCGTTTCGATTTCGATATTGAATTTGACGAGGGTAAGTCGTTCGCGTTCCGGAGCCGTCACCTGTGGGACAAGCACACGGGCCGGTGCCGCATCGAGTGGACGTTCGGCGACAGTCCTCCGATGGTCGCCCTGATTAATGTCAATTCTCGTGAGGGTAAGGTGTTCATCGGAGGGCAGCCTGCGCCGGCGGACAAAGCCAAGCAGTTGCTCGATCTGGCACACTACCGCTTCCGCAACGAGACCTACTGGTTGCTGATGCCCTGGAAAATGATGGACCCCGGCGCCTACCGGGAGTACGTCGGCGAGAAGGTCATTGCCGGGCAGACCTACGATGTTGTCCGCATCAGCTTCGACAAGAGCAAGGGAATGGCGGGCGACCAGTTCTGGGCTTATCTCAACCGCCGCACCGGCCTGATGGACCGTTTCGCCTACTTCCTGGAAGACTTTGAAGGCGAGGCCACGCTGGAGAATGCCTCCGTCTGGGTGTGGAAGGATTGGGAAACTATCGGCGGTGTGAAGCTGGCGCGGGAACGCACGATGGTTACCGCTCCCAAGGAACCTTATAAGACCGGGCAGGTGCGCTACCCGCTGCTCACTTTCCTCGACAAAGTGGATGAGAGAGTATTCGATTCGCCGGCAACGCCTCTGCCGTAGGTGCGGCCGCCAAAATTACCCCAGGTCGTTCAGGGCCTCTTCCAGTTCCGACAAGGTGTGGAAGTCGCCGTTCTTTTTGGCGACGGCTATACCGCGGGTGAGGTAGTCCCGGGCGGCATCTTGGCGGCCCATCCCGCCCAGCATGACCCCGGCGTGGTAGTAGGCGGCGGTGTAGTCGGGGTTGAAGGAGAGCAGCTTTTCGAACACCTTGAGCGCGTCGTCGTGGCGTTCGGCGTTCTTGTACTCTATCGCCAGCCCGTAGTGGGCAAAGGCGTCGGTGGGGCTCTGTAGTGAGAACTCTTCCAGCATTTCCAGCCGCGATTTCGATGATTTCGTCATGGGGTAAACTCCGAAAAGTATGAATTGCGAACTCCGCTTCCGGCCTATAGTATAGAACTTCCCCCGCAAGAACGGGAAGGGAGCCGGGAGAGGACCTCATGCCGAAGAAGAGTAGCCGGAAGAAGAAAGCGACAAGCAAACCCATCAAGCGCAAAGGCAAGCCGGTAAGCAAGTCGCAGTCAGAGTACACCGAGGTTGTCCTGCCCGGCATGGCCAACCCGCTGGGGAATCTGCTCGGCGGGCGGGTGATGCACCTGATGGACATCACGGCGGCGATTGCCGTCCACCGGCACAGCAACTCCTACGCCGCCACGGTTTCGGTGGACTACCTCGACTTCCGCAACCCCGTCAAAGTGGGGCAACTGGTGGTGCTGAAGTCCTCGGTCAACCGCGTTTTTCACACTTCGGCGGAAGTTGGCGTCAAGGTCTTTGCCGAGGACATCCTGACCGGCGAGCGCGTACACACCAGCTCGGCTTATCTGACCTTTGTGGCGGTTGACAGGAGCAGCAGGCCGAAACGCATTGCTCCGGTGATTCCGGAAACGGAAGCAGAGAAGCGGCGCTACGCCGAAGCCGGTATGCGCCGCCGCCAGCGGCTGGCGCAGCGTTACAAGGGGAAGCCGAAGAA
>CBDUYQ010000166.1:0-3693 GCA_965371475.1 uncultured bacterium | reverse complement strand
GGCGTGCGCATTGCCTGGAAGGACGGGCACCAGAGCGAATACGCTTTCGACTACCTGCGGGAGAACTGTCCCTGTGCCACCTGCAGCGGCGGACACGGCCAGCCGCAAAAGATCGTCAGCGACCTGCCGCTCTACAAGGAGAAGGCCCGGGCTACGGAAGCTGAACCGGTAGGGCACTACGCTTTACGTTTCACCTTCAGCGACGGGCACAACACCGGCATCTACAGCTTTGAACACTTCCGGAAAATCTGTCCCTGCGCGGAGTGCAAAGCTAAGCGTGGGACAACTACTTGACCAGCTTCGCAGCCTTCTTCAGGTTGGAAACTCCCAGGGCGAGAACTGCTCTCGGCGCCTCGGCATACATGCTGCCGTAAACGTACTGGATATTTATCTTGTTGTCGGCCAGCTTGCGGGTCATCCGGCCCAGCGCTCCGGGGCGGTTGGGCACCCGAACCAGCAAAACATCCTCTTCTACAAACTGGACACCGAGACCTTGGCAAACTTTGCGGGCTGTATCAGGATTGCTAACCACCATCCGGATTGTACTGAAACCGGTTCCCTCCAGAACAGAAATGGCCTGTATGTTAACTGCCTTGGCAGCCAGTTGGCTGCACACTTCGGCCAGGGTCCCCGGCTTGTTTTCTAAAGTTAAAAGGAATTGCCGCGCAATGGCCATGGAATTTACGGAGGCACTGAAACCCACCGGTGGTTCCAACACCGCGGGCCTTAAAGGTTCTGGTTAGTTAGAAGCTCTCGACGGCGGCTTTCTCGTCGTCGTGAATCTCAAACACCGTGTAGAGCTTGGTGATGGTCAGGAGGTCATTGACCTTCTGGGTCAGGTTGGTGAGCTTCAACTGACCGCCCTGGTTCTTGACAGTCGTGAAGCCCGAGACCAACTCGCCCAGACCGGAACTGTCGATATACCCCACTTCGCCCAGGTGCAGGACGATGTTCTTGTCGCCCTTCTCCATCAGTTCCCGGAGGGTATCGCGCAATTGAGCGCTGGCATCGCCCAGGGTCAGGCGTCCGTTCAACTCCACCACGGTAACCCCGGCGGCATCCCGTTTCGTAATCTTAAGGCTCACGATTAACTCTCCTTTTCCGGATTCGCACCGGTAGTAGAATTTGCAAAGGATAAATTCTTTATCAAAGTCACCTGGGTCCCGCCGTTCTCTGCGCGGGCGACCTTCACTTCATCCATGAATGTCCGCATCAGAAAAATTCCGCGCCCGGAATCGGCCAGCAGCCTCTCATCCTGGCGCGGGTCCGGGACACCCTCCAAAGCGAAACCTTCCCCCTGGTCGGTAACCACAAACACCAGACGGTTCTCCTGATATTCTATCGCAAGGTCAATTTTCTTGCTAGCATCGGACTTGTTGCCGTGCAGGAAGGCGTTGATCAGACACTCCCGAACCGCCAGGCTGATCCGGTACTGCTCTTCCGCGTCAAAACCGGCCTCGCCAGCTTTGTGCCGGGCCATCGCTTCGCCGGCATCCATGCTCTCCAGCGTGCTTTCCAGCGTAACAAACAAATTCTCTGACCCCGGCCGAGTCTCCATTCGCTCCCAAACCAAGCAATAATGTGATTTTCCAAGAACCCAACAGAGACTACACGGCGGCTCACGCATTTGTCAACTCTTGCAACTTGACCAGGCTGGCCGGGAATGCGTAAAATGCCCCTTCTACAACCACAGGAGCCACTGGATAGTGTCCCAAAGGCGAATGAAGCTGTCGCTTGGTCTGCTCGGACTGGGCCTGTTTCTTATTGCGTTCCCGGCCCAGGCCAAAACCTTCACCTTTCGCGTTCGCCACCAGCATACAACCGGGAGTTGCCAGGGCCGCCTGCTTATCGGCGAGAAGGATATCCGGTATGATACGGAACAGCGCAACCACGCCCGCATCTGGCCCTATTTCCAGCTGAAACGGGTCGAGAGCGAAGACTCACGCCATCTGAAAATCATCACCTACGAGGACAGCTCCCTGCCCTTTGTCGGCGACCGCAGTTTTAACTTTGAATTGCTCGTCGGAGACATCAGCGACGCCGTGTTCAACTACCTGCTCGCCCGTGTGGGCCGCGGCGCAGCTCCCCAACCGCCCAAAACCCCGCCTGGCGGACGTTACGAGATCGCCGTCAAGCACCACCACATCTTCGGTGGCTGCGAGGGGACACTACGGATCACGCCCAACTTTATTGAGTACCTTACCTCCCACAAGGACGCCCGGCTGTGGAAATACCTCGACATCAAACGGGTACGGCCCAAAGGGGCCTACCGCTTGTACGTTTACACCTACGAAGACCAGATCCTGCTTTTCGGGCGGGACAAGGTTTTCAAATACGAGCTGAAAGAACCATTGGAACCGGTGGTGTACGAATTCCTCCGGGTCCGGCTCAACAAATAGTTTTCCGTTGTCCCATTGGCCCATCTTCGTATTCCACCAATCACCCTCAGAAAGGTTTTGCCTGCGTAAAATTTTCTGTGCCGTCATCCTGTTTTCAGCCTGCGCCGCGCCTCTGCGCGCCTTTCAGGAGCAGGCGGAGCGGCCCCGGGCGCGCGACCTCCGTGTTGCCCCGGGCGTATTTGCTCCCGGCCCCCTGAACGCCATCACCGATGTCGAGGGCGTCCGGGTGGGCCACTACACCCTGCGGGAGGGCGATAGTGTTCGCACCGGCGTCACCGCCATCCTGCCCCACGGAGGCAACCTGTTTCGGGAGAAAGTGCCCGGTAGCATGGTGGTGGGCAACGGATTCGGCAAGCTGATTGGCATGACACAGGTGGAAGAACTCGGCCAGATTGAAACTCCCATCCTGCTGACCAATACGCTAGCCGTCTGGGACGCCGCCACGGCGCTGGTGGACTACATGCTCGCCCTGCCCGGCAACGAGGAGGTCCGCTCCATCAACCCCGTTGTCGGAGAGACCAACGACGGCGGGCTGAACGACATCCGCAGCCGCCCGCTTGAGCGCCAGCACTTCCTCGCCGCTCTCCGCTCCGCGACAACGGGGCCGGTCGCAGAGGGTTCAGTAGGGGCCGGGACGGGGACGCGGGCCTTTGGCTTCAAAGGCGGCATCGGAACTTCTTCCCGACGGTTGCCCGCCGACCTGGGTGGACACACTGTCGGCGTTCTGGTGCAGAGCAATTTCGGCGGGGTGCTTTCGATTGATGGGGTTCCGGTCGGCAAGGAGCTGGGCCGCTACGCCTACAAACAAGCCACAGCGCCGAAGGGTGACGGCTCCTGCATGATTGTGGTGGCGACCAACGCCCCTCTGAACGCCCGTCAACTTAAACGGCTGGCCCGCCGGGCGCTGGCCGGTATGGCGCGAACGGGCGCTTCCTTCAGCAACGGCAGCGGGGATTACGTTATTGCCTTCTCAACACAACGGGAGGGCGTGAAGCCTGCCGAACGGGAACTCAGCCCCCTTTTCCAGGCCGTGATTGAAGCCACCGAGGAGGCCATCTACAACTCGCTGCTGAAGGCCACCACGGTTACGGGCCGGGACGGCAACACCTCAGAAGCCCTCTCCATTGAAGACGTGAAACGAATCCTGAAAAAATACGGTCGGGGAAATTAAGCGGAGGGCCGAAGCAAAAACCTAGCGTTTGCCGGCCAGCTCCAGTTCTTCGTCAACCATGCGGTAGAAGTACTCTTCGGTCGGCACGCCGGAAATCGGCCGCCCGTTGATGAAGAACGTCGG
>CBDUYQ010000165.1:0-3700 GCA_965371475.1 uncultured bacterium | reverse complement strand
GCCGCCATCAGCAGGTAGGTAATTATGATCGCCAGCAGGAAAGTCCCCACCAGTGAGCGGCCGGTTTGCGTCAGCTTGTCGGCGGTGCCGCTCAGGTGGGCGCGGTAGAGGCTGCCCAGACGTCCCTGGTCGCGCAGGGGCTGGACGATTTCATTTTGAATCGTGTCCATGGCGGCTTCGAGCGGCATGGTGGCGGGGGGCGTGATCTGAATGGTGATGGTGCGCTGGCGTTCGCGGTGGTTGATTTGCGTCGGGCCGTTGACGATGGAGATGTCGGCGACCGAGCCGATTGTGACCAGCCGGCCTTCCGGGGTGGCGATGGGCATCTGCTCAATCAGGTGGGTGCGGTGGGCGAAGCCCTCTTCGGCCATCACGCGCAGGTCGATCTCTTCGCCTTCGTGCTGGAAGTCGCTGACCTTGGCGCCGTCCACCAGCGCGCTGACCATGAAGCCGAGGTCGCGGTTGGTGACGCCGAGTTCGGCGGCGCGGCGGCGGTGGGTTTTGATGCGGACTTCCGGGTTGCCGAGGTCGAGGCTGGGGATGGGTCGTGCCTGCGCGTCGGGCATCTTCTGCATCACACTGAAGAAGACCTCGCTACCCAGGGCAATCAGTTGTTCCAAATCCGGGCCGGAGATTTCCACGTCAATGTTGCGTCCCTCACCCGTGCCGCGCTGAAAAATGCTGGCCTGGCTGACCACCAGAATCGACCCCGGGATTTTGCCGCCGGCTTGCTGGAAGGACGGCAACAGCTCGGTAACGCGCAGGGGATCGTTGGCGCGCGCTCCAACAAAGGCAAAGTTGTTGAGCGCGACAAAGAAGAAGTTGTTGATACCGCCGCCGGGCAGGGCGGCGGCTTCCGGGGAGCCGGCTTCGTGCTGCCAGAGGGGGGCGAGATCATCATTAATGATTGCCTGGAGATCGGTCATCTCGTCGAGGTTGTAACCGGGTGGCGGAAGCATAATGCCGAAGAGGAAGTTGTTGTTGCCCACCGGGAGGTACTCCGTCTTGGGCAGGAGCAGGAAGCTCAGGCCGACCGAGGCCGCGGTCAGGCCGCCCACAACGGCAAGGCGGCGGAGGGTGGTGGAGTTTATCCAGCCCACCGCCTGGGTCACGCGCTCGGTGAATTCGGAGGCAAAGTGCAGCAGGCCCCAGAGGTCGTGGAAGCCGCGCTCCTCTTCCTTGTGTTCGACGGCGTGAAGAATCTTGGCCGAGAGGCTGGGGATGACCGTAATGGCAACAATCAGGCTCAGGCCCACGGCGCAACTGATGGCAATGGCGATATCGCCGAAGAGTTGGCCGGCTTCCTCCTGAATGAACACAATGGGGACGAACACCGCGATGGTGGTCAGGGTGCTGGCCAGCACCGCGCCCCAGACCTCCTGCGCGCCGTCGTGCGCGGCGGTAAAGCGAGGCTTGCCCATCTGCCGGTGGCGGTAGATGTTTTCCAGCACGACGATGGAGTTATCGACCACCATACCGACGGCAAAGGCCATGCCGGCCAGGCTGATGACGTTCAGGGTCCGCCCGAAGGCATACATCAGCAGGAATACCCCGACCATGCTGATGGGGATGGCGACGCCGATGATCAGGGTGCTGGTGCCGCTGCGCAGGTAGAGCAGCAGGATGAAGATGGCGAGGAACCCGCCGATTAAAAGGCTCTGCTGGACGAGGTCGATGGCGCTTTCAACGTAGTCGGTTTCGTCGTAGGCCTGTGTGAGTACGAGGCCGCGGGGGGCAAGCAGTTCGAGGTTGATACGCTCGACTTCCGCCTTGAGGCTGTCCATTACCTTCAGGAGGTTCGAGCCGGGCTCCTTGACGGCGTTGAGCGCCAGAACCAGACGGCCTTTCTGGAATACCCGGGCGCCGGCCTTGCGGTAGCCGAGTTCGGCCCGGGCGACATCCTTCAGGTAGATGGGGACGCCGTTGCGGATAGCGATGACGATGTCTTCGATGTCTTCGGCGGATTGGTACTCGCCCACGGTGCGAACGATGTAGCGCCGCTTGCCTTCATTGAAGTCGCCGCCGCTGTAGTTTCGGTTCTCGCGGTCGAGCGCGGCGCCCAATTGGTTGAGGGTGACACGGCGCATGGCCAGCTTGGCGGGATCGACGATAACGTGCATTTCGCGTTCACGCCCGCCGAAGATGTTGGAGAACGCTATTCCGGGGACGCGCTCGAACCTGGGCTTGATGTTGTCGTCGGCAAAGCTGAAGAGAGTGGAGATGTCTCCTTCGTACCCATCCTCTTCTGTTGGCGCAAGCATCAGCCAGGCGATGGCGCCGGTGTTGATGTCCACGGTGCGGATGACGGGCTTGTCCACGGTATCGGGGTAGCGGGGGACCTGTTCGAGCCGGTTGGAAACTTTCAGCAGGGCGCTGTCGATTTCTGTGCCGACCTGGAAGGTGAGCGTTATGGTCCCGGAGCTGTCGGAGCTGGAGCTTTCCATCTTGACGAGGCCTTCGAGCGACTTCAGTTGCTCTTCCTGCTCGTCAACAATTTCCCGCTCGACTTCCTGCGGGCTGGCGCCGGGCCAGATGGTTTGCACGGTGATTTCCGGCTGTTCCACGTCGGGTGTGAGTTGAATCGGAATCCGGAAAAGGGCCAGCATACCGAACAGCACCAGCAGGAGTACGCCCACGGTGGTGGTCACCGGGTAGCGGATGGCGTCGTGGATAACCTTCATGGCAGTTTGTAACGGAGCGCTTCGGCCTGCACGGGCTGCCCGGGGCGGAGCCGCTCGTTACCTCGTGTAATGACCTTGGAGCCGGGCTGGACGGGGCCCTCCACGGCAATCCAGTCGCCGGCGCCTTCCCCGGTCTGGACCGTCACCGGGTTCACGGTGTTGTCGCCGTTGAGAAGATAAACGACGCGCTTTGGACCTTGCGTGACCACAGCGTCTTTGGGAACGATGGTGGCCCGGTAAGGTTCCCCGGCCAGGAAGGAAACTTGCGCCAGCATGCCGACTCCGATCCGTCCCCGGCGGTTCGAAATCCGCACTTTGAGCGGGAACGTCCGGGCGGCGTTGTCGGCGCGGGGAATGACGGCGGTGACGGTACCGTTGATCTCCACACCGGGCAGAGACCCAAAGCGGATTCGCGCGCGTGTCCCCAGTTTAATCAGGCGAAAGTACCGCTCCGGGGCATCGACGACAACTTCGAGGTTGGAGGTCGAGAGGAGTTCCACCACTTGGTCGCCCTGTTTCAACCACTGGCCGATTTCCGTCATCTCTTGCACCACCACGCCGGAAAAAGGTGCGCGGATGATGCTGCGATCGACTTCATCTTCGAGCCGGGTGCAGTCGGCGGTGAGTTGCGCCACTTTGCCTTGCCAGGCGTTGACTTCGTACACCGCGTCGTCGTAGCGCTGCTGGCTGATGACCTGGGACTCAAACAGGTCTTGCGCGCGCTTGAGGTTGGTTTCCGCCTGTTCGAGCCGGGCCTGCGCTTCGCGCAACTGCCCTTCGGTGGACTGCAAATTCAGTTCGCGCGTCTTCTGGCGGAGCCGGGCCAGCACGGCCCCCTTTTTTATCCGTGTGCCTTCCCGGCCGGGGTACTCCACTACCAGACCGGCAATCGTGGTCGCCACCAGACTGGTGGTGCGGGAGTCCACCGTGCCTGGGAGCTGGATAGTGCGCCGGAGCGAGTGCTGCCGCGCTTCCGTGTAGCGCACCGGGCTGGGCGGCCTCTGTTGTGCGGTGGCTGG
>CBDUYQ010000164.1:0-3793 GCA_965371475.1 uncultured bacterium | reverse complement strand
CATCTTCATACGGTAAATCCTTACAATCCACACCAGTTGCAATATCACTAGGCAAAAGCGTGTATTTAGTCGTATCTACATTATTCCAAAAAACCCCCTTACCCCATGTAACATCAGCAACAGTTGAACCTTCAGGTACATGTAACTTCAATATTTGAGGGAAAACATCGGCATTACCCGTTATATATGCCGTCAATACAAGGTCAGATGTGGTTTTACCACCCTGAGTACGCTTTTTCTCGGTAGGTTCCGAATATAGTTCTAATTGATTAGCCATATTATTAAAATATCCTATTATAGGATATTTGTCAATCCCCCAAGAACTCAAATATTTTGTGTTCGATTCGTACCCATTATATGCGATTAATCAGCGGGACTGCTCCCTCACAATTATCTTGACATCCTAGAACACCAAGTCATTTGCCTTGCCCTGGAGATTGTACCAATTTGCATGTTGGATTCCAGGCGATTGCTTCCGGTGCGGAAGGAAGATAACCGAAGGAATTGTGCGGCCGGACCGTGTTGTATGGTTGGGCCGCTTCGTCGGCCCTCTTCTGTTTTGGGGTTTTAGTTTTCATGATTTCGATATGGGTTGAGTCTCTGCCGGTGACACACTCACGAATCAAACAGGGGGGCGGAAGAGTCTCCGGCGGCGGGGGCTGTGCGGCCGAGATGTTTGTAGGCCAGTTCGGTGGCGACCCGTCCCCGCGGGGTGCGGTTGAGGAAGCCGATCTGCATCAGGTAGGGTTCATAGACATCTTCGATGGCGTCGCTCTCTTCGCTGACCGAGGCGGCAATCGTGTTCAACCCGACCGGTCCGCCGTTGTACTTGTCGATAATGGTCAGCAGGAGTTTGCGGTCCATCTCGTCGAGGCCGTAGCCGTCCACCTCAAGCATCTCGAGCGCCGCCTGCGCCACCTCCTGCGTAACTTTTCCGTCGGCGCGCACCTGAGCATAGTCGCGCGCGCGGCGGAGCAGCCGGTTGGCCACCCGCGGCGTCCCGCGTGCGCGCGTGGCAATCTCCCTGGCTCCGCCCTCGTCAATGCCAATCTCCAGAATCCCGGCGGAGCGCGTGACGATGGTTTGCAAATCCTCCGCTGGATAGAAATCCAGCCGGTGGATCAATCCAAAACGCGACAACAGCGGACGGGTAATCAGCCCCGTGCGTGTGGTCGCGCCGATCAGCGTGAACCGCTCCAGCCGGTAGACCTGAGCGCGGGCGCCCGGCCCCTTGCCGATAATCATGTCGATTTTGTAGTCCTCCAGCGCAGGGTAGAGGATCTCTTCGACGGTGGGCTGGAGCCGATGCAGCTCGTCGATAAAAATCACCTGCCGGGCGTCCAGCGTGGAAAGGATGGTGGAAAGGTCGAGGGCGCGCTCGAGCACCGGGCCCGAAGTGGTGTCAATCCGCACGCCGAGTTCGTTGGCGAGAATCTGCGCGAGGGTGGTTTTGCCGAGGCCGGGCGGACCGCTCAGCAGGACGTGGTCGAGCGCCTCTTGGCGCGAGCGCGCCGCCTCAATGGCAATGGAGAGGTTTTCCTTGAGCTTGGACTGCCCGATGAAGTCTTTCAGGAATCGGGGGCGGACGCTGAGTTCAAACTGCTGGTCGTCGTCCGAGGCGCTGCCGGAGAGTATCCCGCCGTGGCCGGCCTCGCCTACTTCTTCTCTCTTAGCCACCGCAAGGCGCCCCGCATGATTTCGTCGAAGTCATCGAGACCGGACTTCGTCTTCAGCACGGACTCCACCGCCTGCTTGGCCAACTTGGAATTGGCGCCCATGTTTTCCAGGGCGGAAACCGCCTCTTCCGCCGACCCGCCCAACTCCTCGTCGTCCTCGGTTTCCATGGAGTGGCGTTTTTCGATTTCGTCGTAGAGTTCCGACACAATGCGTTCCGCGGTCTTGGGGCCGATGCCGGGGACAATCAGCGCGCCCGGGTCCTTGCGCCGGACCGCCTTGACGATGTCGTAGGCGTGTAGCGCAGCCAGCATCATCAGCGACATCTTGGGGCCGACGTTCTTGACCGAGTTGAGCTGCTCGAAGATTTCCCGCTCGGCGCCGGTGCGGAACCCGTAGAGCGTAATGGCATCCTCGCGCACGTGGGTGCGAACGATAAACGCCAGTACTTCGCCCACCGGGGGGAGTTGCGAGGTGGAGTAGGGCACCCGGACCTCGTAGCCGACACCGTTTACGTCAATCAGCACCTCGAAGGGCTTCTTGGCCCTCATCTTGCCTTTGAGATATCCAATCATGTCGTCTGTCCCCTCCGACGCCCACTCTACGGCGTTTGGCCCCCTATAGCAACCGGAAAACTCACCCAACCTTCCCGGCATTATTATGGATGCCCCCGCCGCTGTCAATCTGGAGCCGGCTACTTCGCTTCGGGTTGCTGCGCCGGGGGTTGCGGCTCCACGCGGCGAAAAGTCACCAGGTCCATGGCGGATTGCCATCCCTCCGCGGTTTTCTGCGCAGGGTGGGTGGACCACTGGTCGTCCCCGGTGAACACCACCGTGTCTCTGTACTCCGTCATGGCGCCGCTCAGACCGTTGGTAGTCCAGAAGAGTTGCAGCGCGTTTTCGCCCGGCACCACCGTACCCTCGGAGAAACCGCCGCCGGCGCCGAACTCAATATAGTGCAGCTGCTTTTTCACCGGATGCCACCAGTAAACTCCCTGGGTAAAGGGCTGCCACTGCTCCTGCACCAGTATCGTCGCGCGGTACTCCACCGTCTTCCGGTTAATCCCCCAGCGGTAGTCATACCGGGTGGTAATTTTCGTCCCATCTTTCAAAGTAATGTTTCCCAGCCAGATCTTTCCCACCAGCCGCTCCAGCGGCGCCAACGGCGACGGGGCAGCCGGGGGAGCCGCAGCAACCTGGGGGGTCTCCGCCTGGGCGCGAAGCGGCTGGAACGGAACCACCGCGGCCAGCACAGCCAGAACCGCAACGGGCAGGACGTAAATTTTTATAAAATATTTTTTGCTGCATACGTTCATCATTGGGTATCTCCAAGTTCGCTGCAAAGTTTTCGGGCCGTGGGGCCGTTATTCGAGTTCAACAGTATCCACCACCCCGATAACCGAAGTGGAAATCGGAGCGTTCTTCCGGCCCACCGAGGTCATGGCGGAAAAGCCTTCCTGCGCCACCAGCACGCGGTCGCCCACCCCGGCGCCGACCGAATCGAGCGCCAGCAGCGCCCCGCCTTTCTCGCTGCCGTCGAGGCCGAGCGGTTGCACGTAGAGAATCTTCCGCCCCTCGTGCGACGGCGCCTTCTGCGTCGCCCACACCTCGCCAATGACTCTGCCGATTAACATAAGAAAGAAACCACGGATGGACGCGGATGAACACAGATAAGTGTGCCTCTTCCCCTTAACAGGAACCACCAATTCAGTCTTTGGTGGGGCAGACATTCCTGTCTGCCCTGAATGCCATACCGGCCCCTCGCAGGCAGGAATGCCTGCGCCACCCTGGTACCAGGAGTATTGTCTGTTCTCTCCGTGTTCATCGGTGCAAGTCCGTGGCTACATTTACCTTGTCCACGATGCCGACGATGGTGGCCTCGGTGGGGACTTCTTCCGGAGCCCAGGGGAAGCTGGCCTCGCGCCCGCGCGCCCAATAGATGGTTTCGCCCGCGCCGGCGCCAACCGAATCGAGGCAGATCAGCGGCTTGCCCTCCGCTTTACCGTCGCGGTCAATGGGCTGAACGACAAGAATCTTCTTGCCGTCGAGCGAACGGTTCTGCATCGAGCAGACCACGTTCCCGATTACTTTGCCGAGGTACATAACTAGAGAAACCTGAT
>CBDUYQ010000163.1:0-3798 GCA_965371475.1 uncultured bacterium | reverse complement strand
GAGAGGATGGCCCGGCACCAGGGCGGGGGGGACGGCACTCCACGGCGACCGCCACCCAAAGTTCGCTCACAGCTGGTCTGGAAACTGGCGGCGGACAATACTCTCCAGCCGATCCGCATCAAAATCGGCCTGACCGACTATACCTTCACGGCCCTGGTTGACGGCGAATTGAAGGACGGCGACGAATTGGTGATAGGTCAGTCGATGGAGTCCGGCCAGAGTTCCCGGGACCGGGATAGAATGCGCCGCCGCATGATGCGCCGGTTCTAGGAGGCTCGGGGGTCCTGTGCAGAACGGCGCGTTGATTCAGCTTGAGAACATCCAGAAAATCTACACCATGGGTGAGGTGCAGATTCCTGCCCTACAGGGCGTTTCTCTGACCTTCCAGCCGGGCGAATTGACCGCCATCATGGGCGCTTCCGGGTCGGGGAAATCTACCATGATGAACCTGCTCGGCTGCCTCGACCGCCCCACCACTGGCCGCTACCTGCTGGATGGGCAGGATGTGGCTAGCCACTCCAAGGTGGAACTGGCACGTATCCGCAACCGGAAGATTGGCTTTGTTTTCCAGCAGTTCAACCTGCTGGCCCGCACTTCGGCGCTGGAAAACGTCGGGCTGCCGCTGCTCTACAACAGTGCCACTACGTCCGAAGAGCGCCACTCACGCGCTATGGCCGCCCTGGAAATGGTCGGCATTGGCGACCGGGCCGACCACCATCCCAGCCAACTCTCCGGCGGTCAGCAGCAGCGGGTGGCAATTGCACGGGCACTGGTCAACAACCCTACCATCCTGCTGGCCGACGAACCCACCGGCAACCTCGACAGCCGCACCAGCGCAGAAATCATGGAACTGATCGAATCGCTCAATCACGACCGCGGGATTCTAATCGTGTTGGTTACGCACGAACCCGACGTAGCCGCCCACGCCCGCCGCGTGGTCTTCATGCGGGACGGGAAAATTCTCCGCGACCAGCCGATTACTGACCGTCACCGCGCCGTAGAGGAAATCCACCACATCCTGGCGGACACCACCACCGTGGACGCCGCCCTGACCCCGGAGGCTTAACCGTGAACCTACTGACAGTATTCCGTATCGCGCTCCATGCGCTGGCGCGCAACAAGATGCGATCGTTACTGACCATGCTGGGTATCGTCATTGGAGTGGCGGCGGTCATCTCCAACGTGGCCATCGGGCAGGGCGCAGAAAAGAAGATGCAGAGCGAAATCAAAAACTTCGGCACCAACACCATCTTTGTAGCTGCGGGGAGTTCCTCCCGGCGGCACGGCGGGGTTCGCCGCGGGGGCGGGTCAGTCAAAACCCTTATTGATGCAGACCGGATCGCTATCCTTCAGCAGGTTCCACTGGTGAGCCGCTGCGCTCCAATCGCTTCCAGCGGCG
Organism: uncultured bacterium; assembly: GCA_965371475.1. Lineage (GTDB taxonomy): Bacteria > Acidobacteriota > Terriglobia > Acidiferrales > 2-02-FULL-67-57 > CBDUYQ01. The sequence goes on along the minus strand of CBDUYQ010000163.1, from coordinate 2,399 downwards.
GACAGGTAGTTTACCGCAACCAAAACTGGTCCACCCGCATGACCGGTACCACGGAGGAATATTTCCAGGTCCGTAACTTTACACTACAATCTGGAACGATGTTCGGAGAAGAAGAGGTGCGCACTGCTCAGAACGTCGCCGTCCTTGGTCCGACTGTTTCAGACATCCTTTTCCCGAACGATGACCCGATCGGCAAGACCATCCGCATCCAGAACCAGCCCTTCACGGTCATCGGCCTGACCGCGCCCAAGGGACAGTCCGCCATGGGCAGGGATCAGGACGACGTAATTTTTATGCCCTTTGTCACACTCCAGAAAAAAATCTCCGGGCAGGACTGGCTGAACTACATCTCCTGCGAGGCTAAAAGCCGCGAAGCCTCGGCCCCGGCGCAAGCCGCCATCGAGTCGCTGCTGCGCGAGCGGCACCGCATCCAGCCCGGCGGGGAAAACGACTTTTTCGTCCGCACCCAGTCGGAATTCGCCGACCTGGCCAAGCAGACCACCCAGCTTATGACCATGCTGCTCGGGAGCATCGCTTCGATATCCCTGCTGGTCGGCGGTATCGGCATCATGAACATCATGCTGGTGTCGGTGACTGAACGGACTCGCGAGATCGGCATCCGGCTGGCCGTTGGCGCTACCGATAGCGATATCCAGCGGCAGTTCCTGGTCGAAGCGATTACGCTTTCTTTGATGGGCGGGGCAGTGGGCATTCTAGTGGGGGCCGGCGCTTCCGGCCTGATTACCAACCTGGCGGGCTGGCCGGTCCACATCTCGGTTCTATCGATGGTGTTGGCCGTCCTCTTCAGTGCCGCCGTGGGAATCTTCTTCGGATTTTATCCCGCACGCAAAGCCGCGCAGTTAGATCCCATCGAAGCCCTGCGCTACGAGTAAAACCCTTGAATCTCTAGTGGCGCAGACATTCCTGCTCGCCCCGCCTTGGCGGTGGTCTGCGGGGCTTAAAAGGGAACGTCGTCGTCGGAAGGTTGGAAGGCGGTGTCTTCCGGCGGCTCGACCCCGGCGTCCATATCCATTGCAGGCTGTTCTCCACCACCGCCGCCTTTAGGAGTGAGTATCCGCATGACATTGGCGACCACCTCAGTAGTAGTTCGTTTGTTGCCGTCGCGGTCGTTCCATTCGCGGGTCTGGAGCCGGCCTTCGATATAGACCAGTTTGCCTTTGCTTAGAAGGTTAACGCACTGCTCGGCCAGCCGCGCCCAGGCGACGATGCGGTGCCATTCGGTCCGCTTCTGCCATTCGCCGGAAGCCTTATCGCGGTAGCCTTCGTCGGTGGCCATAGTAAAGTTGCAGACCGCCGTGCCGCTGCCGGTAGTACGCATCTCAGGGTCACGGCCCAGCCGCCCAATCAGAATTGCTTTATTGACCACACTCCACCTCCGTATCAACAACAGGATAGTTTTGTCTTACTGCGGAACCGTCTCGCCCATCCGCCGCAACCGGCTACGGGCCAGCTTGGCCTCGTCCCAGCGGGGGAACTTCTCGACCACCAGCCGCAACAAAGTCACCGCCTCTTCGCGCTGGCCGAGCGCCAGCAGGGCATAGCCCTTCTTCAGGTGCGAGGCAGCGGTCTTGTAGCTGTCAGGGTGTTCTCCCAGAACCTTGTCATACTGCAGGATAGCGCTCTGGTATTTCTTCTGCTGGTACTCAATCTCGCCCAGGTAATACTGTGCGTTACCGGCCAACTCCGTTTCCCGGTAGTAGTTAATATAATCGTTGAACTGCTGCACGGCCAGTTCCAGGTTGCCGCTGTTGAAATCACGCAGGGCGGCATTGTAGAGGGCGTCAGCCGAAGGCGTCGAAGTCGGCGCCGGTACCGGGGTTCGTGCAGGGTCTCCTGACGGTGTTTTCGCTACCGGTTGTGACTGTGTCCCGGTGGCCGATGTACCAGTGGCCGGGGGTGCGGTGGAGGCAGCCAGACGGGCGTCCACACTCTGCATCACGCTTTGCGTCTCGGCCAGTTGCTGCGAGACCCGGCCAAACCGCGCGCCCATCTCATCAATGGCATCGCGGAGCGCGGCCACCTGTGTTTCCAGGGAGCTTACCCGGGCGCCGTTCTGGCCCATGGCCGTCTGGACCGACACTTCCAGCCCCTGGATGGTCGTACCCATTCGGTTGACCGAGTCGGCCGACTGTTCAATCAGGGTTTTCAAGACGGCGTTGCCCCGTTCGACGCTCTGCTGAAGGTCATTGACCTGCTGCTGGAGCAGGGCAACGTCCCGCTGGAGTTGGATGATCTCTTTTGAGGCCCCGTCCAACGGGGCAGGCAGGAAAAATACACCGAGGGCCAGCGACAGCACCCCGGCGAGTAATGCTAACCTCTTCACCGGACTGTCCTCCTGTTCGAGACTTACCCCGTCCTTCCAGTCTCCGGCCCCGACT
>CBDUYQ010000162.1:0-3799 GCA_965371475.1 uncultured bacterium | reverse complement strand
CATAATATGGGCGTAGGGAGTGTCAGGCCACATCACCCAGGGGCCGCCATTCCGATGGTCCGTTGACATGCCTTCCAGCTTACTCCGATCGGGAATCAGCAACATAAGATGCGGGCCCAGGCCCGTTACCCAGTCCTCCGGGCCGGTGGGCTCGGTCGCGTACGGGTCGCTGTTGCTGACCGGGGAGTCACCTTGCATCATGTAGGCGATACCGATCTCCGTGTAGGTCGGCTCCTTTTTGTTCATCAGGGCGTCAACCAGGTTGAGCCAGGGAGCATTCACGCACCAGGGATCGTTGCCCTCGGTATCGGGCCGGTCCGGCAGGCACGTCCACCCGTTGGTGCCCTTTCGCAAAACGTTCCCGTCCCAGTCCTGAATGGTCGCGTCGTTGGAAATGGAAGCAGGACCGGCGCTCGCAGCACTTGCAATGGTCGCGTCCTGGGCTCCGCACGCCGGGAGCAACAGGAGCATGGCACACAAACTGAACGTAGCAAATCTCATCTCTATCCTCCTTAATCTGTGGGAAAATCCCCGCCGATACTACCACAACGCAATGGAAATGGCCGAGTCTTTCTGCAACGACCAGAGGGGATTATCACAACTCCCAGCGGCGTCGGCTGGAAACCCAGTAAACTACCGGCTGGCGTCTGCGCCGGGACTTCCCTTCGACTTGCCGCTGCCGATGACGGCGGTCACCCGGATTTCAATCAGCAGCTCGGGCAGCGCCAGCGTATTGACCCCGACCACGGTCCAGGGCGGGTAATGTTCCGGCAGGAATTCGTCCTTGATGGCGGCGAACTTGATGAGGTCGTCCATGTTCTTGTGGTAGGTCACCAGGTTGACGATGTCGTCCATGGAAGCGCCGGACTGCTCCAGCACCCGCTCGACGTTCTGGAAGGCGAGGCGGGTCTGGGCCTCGAAGCCCTCGACAATCTCGTTGTTCTCGTCCCAGCCGACCTGGCCGGCCAGATAGACCGTGTTGCCGACCCGGATGGCCTGTGAATAGTGCCAGCGCTCATAGATGGGTTCCCGCTCCGGCGGGTTGATGATGACCTGCTCCGGCGCGCTGCTGTAACTCCCTCCCTCGCCTACGGCGCACCCCACTGATGCAACTACTACTCCCAGACATACCAGCAATACTTTCCACTTCATTTGAACACCCCCTTAACAATCCCTTGAGTTCAGCCCACCCGAAGTTCCGCCAGGAGGGTCTTTTCAGGCCCCCGATTGTACCCCACCGCACTCCCCGGTGTGGCTGCTCACCACGGCCAAACCCGATTCTCCCGCGCACCGAGTTTTTGCTATAGTATGGGCCGCAAGACGAAGTATTCTATGGACCTTACCTTTTGTGGGGGTTCCTTGATTGAGGGAGGGGTTGTTCCATGTATCCTCGCGCGTTCAACTACCATCGCGCCGCGTCGCTGGCCGATGCCGTCTCCCTGCTCTCCGAGCTGGGAGAAGAAGCCCGGCTGCTGGCCGGCGGGCAGAGCCTGATTCCGCTCATGAAGCTCCGGTTTGCCAGCCCGCAACATCTGGTGGACCTCAACTTCATTGCGGGGACCTCCTACGTCAAGCAGGAAAACGGAGAACTCCGTTTCGGCCCGCTCACCCGGCACGCTGAGATTGCCGACTCCGAGATCGCCGGCCGGATTCCCATCCTGCACGACTGCGCCGCCGGCATTGCCGACGTCCAGGTTCGCAATCGCGGAACCATCGGCGGCTCCCTGGCGGAGGCCGACCCCAGCGGCGACTGGACCACGGCACTCCTCACCCTCTCCAGCCAGGTCCGCTGCTTTGGGCCCAACGGCGAACGCACCGTCGCCCTGACTGACTTCACACTCGACGCCTACACCAGCGCCCTCAAGCCGGACGAACTTGTCCGCGAAGTGATTATCAAGGTTCCACCCAAAAACAGCGGCAGCGCCTACATTGCCGTCAAGCGCTGCGCTCCGGTCTATGCCACCGCCGCCGTCGGGGTAAACATCACTTTGGGCGACCAAGACATCTGCAAAGAGGCCGGCATCGGACTCGGCGCCGTGGGCCTGACGCCCATCAAGGCCACCGAAGCGGAAAAGGTCCTGCGCGGACAGAAGCTTTCCCCCAAGACTATCGAAGCGGCTGCCGAAGCCGCCATGGCTGCCTGCGACCCGCAGCCGGACATGCGCGGCTCAGCCGAGTACAAACGCACCGTGGTCGGCACTCTGGTGAAACGAGCCCTTGAAGTCGCGGTCAGGCGCGCTCGCGGCGAGCGCGTGGAGGTGAACCACTACTATGCCTGAGATCGCCCAAATCCCCATCGAAGTCACCGTCAACGGCAAGCCCTGCCGCGCAGAGGTCGAACCGCGCATGCTGCTCGTCGATTTCCTGCGCGAGAAGCTCGACCTCACCGGCACCCACATCGGATGTGAGACCACCTACTGCGGCGCCTGCACCGTGCTGCTCAACGGCGCCAGTGTCAAGTCCTGCACGGTGTTTGCCGTCCAGGCCGACCAGGGAGAAGTCCTGACCGTCGAGGGCCTCTCACAGAACGGCAACCTCCACCCCGTCCAGGAAGCCTTCGCCGACAACCACGGCCTGCAGTGCGGCTTCTGCACCCCGGGCTTTCTGATCTCCACCTACCAACTGCTGGAGCAGAACCCGAACCCGACGGAAAAAGAGATTCGCAAGGGCATCGCGGGAAACACCTGCCGCTGCACCGGCTACCAGAACATACTCAAGGCGATCCAAGCGGCCGCCAAAACCCGAAAGAACGGGAAGAAGAGGAGCTGACCGCACCCATGGCCATTACCTTCGACGGCGCCTTCACCGTAAAGCAGGACAAGGAAAAAGTTTTTGCCTTCCTGACCGACCCAGACCGTTTTTGCCCGCTGCTGCCCGATTACCAAAGCCACGCGGTCGTGGACGACACCCATTTCAGTGTAAAGGTCAAGGTCGGCATCTCGCACATCCGCGGGACCGCCGCCCTGAAACTGGAACTGGCAGAGGCGGACAAACCCCAGCGGGCGGTTTACCAGGGCAAAGGCAGCGTCGCCGGGGGCAACGTCACCGTCACCGCCGGGTTTGACCTTTCCGAAACGGCGGGCGGCACCGAGGTGGCGTGGAAAGGCGAAGCGCAGATTTTCGGACGTCTTACTTCCATCGCAGGCGGGTTGCTCGAACCGCTGGGCCGCAAGAGCGTTCAGAAACTGATCGACGGGCTGCAAGCAGCGATGGTCTGACAACCAATTGTAATGACAAGAGTTTATTCGAGGGAGGATTAGTCGTGGCACGGAAAGCATCCTCACAGCGCAAGAAGAAGAAGGCGGCCAAGCATGTAAAGAAAGTGGTCAGGCGCACGAAGAAAGCCGCGCCGAAGCGGAAAGCTAGAAAATCCGCCTCCGGTAAAAAAGTAAAGAAGGCGGCTCCCCAACGCAAGACAAGAAAGAAATCCGCGAAGCGCGCACCAAAAAAACGCGCGGCGAAGAAGACAGCTAAGAAAGCTGGCAGCCAAAGAACGCCGCCCTCCCCTTCCGCCGGCAAGTGGGTCGGCCAATCTCTTCGCCGCAAGGAAGAAGACCGCCTTGTCCGCGGCGAAGGCCAGTTCGTCGGCGACCATAAGGTCCAGGGGATGCTCTACCTGCATTTTGTCCGCTCGGCTATGGCGCACGCGAAAATCGAGCGGCTCGACGTTTCTGAGGCGGAAAAGCATCCCGGCGTGGTCTGTGTGCTGACCGGCGAAGAGGTCGCCGCGCAGACCCAACCGTTCATCGAAATCGGACCGCCTCCCTGCGACCAGATAGTGGACTACTCCATGGCGGTG
>CBDUYQ010000161.1:0-3838 GCA_965371475.1 uncultured bacterium | reverse complement strand
TGCCAGAGAAGGCGCGGCAAACACAACCGGAAGGATCTCAGCAGCTTGCATTGACAGGTCCGGGAGCGCCAAGTATTCTCGGCCCACATTGAGCGAACATTTCAACGCGGAAGTTCGTACCTCTACTGTCAGCACGGAGAGAGCCTTAAGGCCATGCCGGAAGCAGCCATAGAAGTGACCCATCTGAGCAAGACCTACCGCGACCTGTGGCGGCGGGAGACCCCTGCGCTCGACGGGGTCTCGCTCCGCGTCGAGCCCGGCACCATCTTCGGCCTGCTGGGGCAGAACGGCGCGGGCAAGACCACGCTGGTGAAAATCCTGCTGAGCATAGTCCGGCCCACCGGCGGCAGCGCGCAAATGCTGGGCCGCGACGCCGATGACGTCCGGCTGCGGCGGCGCACCGGCTACCTGCCCGAGCAGATGAACATCCCGGAATTTTTCCGCCCGGAAGGATTCCTGCACTACATGGGCGAGTTGAACGGCGTAGCCAATGCAGACCTCGAACGCCGCATCCCTGAACTGCTCGAAAAGGTGGGCTTGGGCGGCGTACGGAAGCGCGTGGGAGCGTTCTCCAAAGGCATGCGGCAGCGGCTGGGGCTGGCGCAGGCGCTGGTGAACGACCCCGACCTGCTCTTCTTCGACGAGCCCACCGAAGGGCTCGACCCGCTGGGACGGAAGGAGATCCGCAACCTGCTGATTGACCTGCGCTCGCAGGGTAAGACCATCTTTTTGAATTCGCACCTGCTGTCGGAAATCGAGCTGGTCTGCGACCAGGTCCTTATCCTGCACAAGGGACGTGTGGCCGGCTCCGGCACGCCGGAAGAGTTCCTGCGCGCCACCGGCGAGTACCGTCTGCGGCTGGCGGAAATCACCGACGCTGTGCGCGCCGCAGTTGACGCAGTGGTGGAGGCGGCGCAGTGGGATGGCAATTCGGTTCGCGTCCATCCCCGTGACCGCGCCGATTTGAATACGCTGATTGACCGGCTGCGGGCGGCGCCGGTGGAAATCGAAGCCATCGAGCCGGTGCGCTCCACGCTGGAGGAGTTCTACATCGAGGTGGTGGAGGAGGAGGACCGGTAATGCTAACGGTACTCAAGTACGCCCTGCTGGAATCTCTCCACCGCCGCATGGCGGTCATCCTGCTCATAATGGGCGTGGTGATTGTTGGCGCCCTCTTCCTGACAATCGGTTTTGAAACCGCTGAAGACGGAACCCTGCTGGTTTCCCCTACGGTGGGTATGACCATGTCGGCCAAGCGGTTCGTATCTACGATGCTCGACGGCCTGCTGGGCTTTTCCCGGACTCTGTGGCTCTTCCTGGTGCTGTTTGCCGTCACACCCTTGCTGACCACCTACATGGACAAGGGCTGGGTAGAGTTGCTGGTCTCGAAGGGCGTCCCGCGCTGGCAGATCGTTATCGGGCGCTACGCCGGAGGCGTCGTGCTGCTGGCCATTGCGCTTTTTCTGATTGCGGGCGTACCGGGAACTTACTTCTCCCTTCGAGCCGGTCTTTCGCTGCCAAACCTTTTCGGCGCGCTGGCGCTCCTGCTGCTTAGTTTCAGCGCGGTATTGGCGCTGATGACGCTGGTGGCGGCCTTTCAGGTCAGCCCGGTCATTCCCATCATGGTGGGTTTCCTGCAACTGGCTGTGTCTGCGATGCTGGCCAACCGTCAAGCGCTTTATTCGCTTTTTCAGTCCGAATGGATCCGCACCTCGTTCGACTGGAGCTATAACATCCTGCCAAAAAACAGCGAACTGTCTAACTTGGCCAGTGGTTTTCTGGCCAACGGGGCGGTCGAGTCCTGGTGGCCGGTGTGGTCGAGCGGACTCTTCCTCCTGGCAGCGCTCGCTGCTGCCTGCTGGCTCATCCACCGCAAGTCTTTCTAGGTTCCCTCCTGCCCCACCAAAAGGCCAAAAAAGTCCCCGGAACTTCCCCTCAAAAGCTCAGGGCTGGCAGGCTTACGGGGTCAGGTGTAGAATATATGGTTGAGAGCATAAGATTGCCTGAGCCGGGGAGAGCATCCGCAAGCGGTGGTGAAAGTGGAACCAGTAGTCCAGTGTTTTGACCTGTGGAAAATCTACCATACCGGGGCGGTCGAAGTGCCCGCCTTGCGCGGCGTGAACCTTTCTGTCAATGAAGGCGAGTTCCTCGCCATCATGGGCCCCTCGGGATGCGGCAAGTCCACCATGCTTTACGTTCTGGGCGGGCTGACCACGCCGAGTTCCGGCCAGGTGCTGGTGGACGGCAACGACCTTTCCGAGATGACCGACGCCAAGCGCACCTTGCTACGGCGCAACAAAATCGGATTTGTTTTCCAACGCTTTAACCTGCTGCCGACAATTTCGGCCCAGGCGAATATCTCTTTGGCGCAGAACATCCACGGCGACGGGTTCGACCCACACCGGCTGGAGGTGCTGGTCGAAATGCTGGGCCTGAAAGACCGCCTGCACCACAAACCCAACGAACTTTCCGGCGGCGAACAGCAACGCGTGGCGCTGGCCCGTTCCCTGGTTACCGAACCCAAACTGCTGCTGGCCGACGAGCCCACCGGCAACCTCGACAGCCAGAACTCCGACACGGTGCTGCAAATGCTCAAACAACTCAACGCCGACATGGGACAGACCGTCATCATGATTACCCACAACCCGGAAGCGGCCCGCTTTGCCGACCGTATCCTTCACATGCGCGACGGGCAGATCCTCGACCCCAAAGCTGCCCCGGCCCAAGCCGACACAGGAGCAGCGCAGTTCGAATGACGGAAACACCGGCCAACGAAAATATATCCGCCAGCCGCCACGTCGGCCGCACTTTGAAAGGACTTCTGCTGTGGAACTACGACCGCGGGTCGTGGCAATACGACTTGATGGTGGTGCTGATACTCGCATTTGTGTTTCTGATCCCGGCACGGTACTTCCATGACCGCCCGGTCTTCAACCCCAATCTCATGCAGGACGTGGTGCAGATGGGCGCCGAGGCCGACGGCACCCAGTACTACCGGGTGAGCGCCGATCTGCTGTCCCTGCACGACAACGACCCCCGCCAGGCGGCGGAAGCGGTCTTTAGCGACAACATAGACCACCCCTTCGAGATCACCCGCATCGAACCGGTGAAGGATTCGGACGGAGTGGTGGTATGGTATGATGTCTGGCTACGTGGTCAGAAGTAACCGAATTGAAAGGACTTCCGTGAGAAAAATCGCCAAACTTGTGCTGGTCCTGTCGGCATTTCTCTTGACCGTACCCGCCGGAGCACAAAACGGCAGCACGGGCCGAACCTGGAACCGCAAAGCCTTTCTCAATGCGCTCGACCATGCCGCCGAACGGTTCCGGACACTGACCGCCGACCTTGAGTTCACCAAGGTCACCGCTGTGGTCGATCATAAAGAAGTCCAGAGCGGACGGCTCTACTACCGCAAAGACAACCGCATCAAGATTGAGATGATCGAGCCCGAGCCCAAGGAGATTCTCTTCAGCGGGAAGAAGGCCGAAATCTACTACCCCAAGATGAAACAGATCCAGGAGTTCAACCTCAGCAAGCACAAGGACATGATCGAGCAGTTCCTGCTGCTCGGTTTCGGCACCAAAGGCGACGACCTGAAGGACTCCTACCTGATTACCCTGCTGGGGGAAACCCAGTTGTACGGCCGGGCGGCGCTGGCAGTGGAATTAACGCCCAAAGACATCAAAATCCGCAGCAACATTCACAAGATCCACATCTGGTTCGACCTGGCCTCGTGGGCGCCGCTACAGCAGAAGTTCTTCGAGGTGGGCGGTGACTACACCATCACGCGCTACACCAATGTGAAGGTCAACGTCCCGCGCAGCCGCCTGCACCTCAA
>CBDUYQ010000160.1:0-3839 GCA_965371475.1 uncultured bacterium | reverse complement strand
TGGCCCGCGAACTCGGGTTCCGCCGGACGATGCTGGTAACCGACCGCGGTCTGGTGGAAGCCGGGCACTTCGAGCATGCGACGGCTATCCTCTCCCGGGCCGGCATCGAAGTTTTTCCTTTTCACGATTTCCACCTGAACCCCACGACAGAGGATGTCGAGCGCGGCCGCCAGTTTGCCTCAGAACAGGAGGTTGATTCGCTCATCGGGCTGGGCGGTGGCAGTTCGATGGACTGCGCCAAGGGGACCAATTTTCTACTGACCAACGGCGGCCCCATGCGGCAGTACCGCGGGTACGGCAAGGCGGCGAAGCCAATGCTGCCGATGATCGGCATTCCGACAACCGCCGGGACGGGAAGCGAAGCGCAGTCCTATGCCCTGATTTCCGACGCGGAGACCCATGAGAAGATGGCCTGCGGCGACCCCAAGGCCGCCTTCCGGGTGGCGCTGCTGGACCCGGCCTTGCTGGTTTCGCAGCCGGAGGCTGTCCGCGCTGCCGTCGGGTATGACGCCCTCTCGCACGCTGTGGAAACCAGCGTGACCACCAGACGTAATGCCGTCTCGGAGTGTTTTTCCCGCGAGGCCTGGCGGTTGCTGGAAGCGAACTATGGGCGAATACTGGAGCGCCCCGAGGACTTGGCGGCGCAGGGCGCCATGCAACTGGGCGCGCACTTTGCCGGCGCGGCCATTGAAAACTCTATGTTGGGAGCTACCCACGCCTGTGCCAACCCGCTGACCGCGCGGTACGACACTACGCATGGGGTGGCGATTTCTCTGCTGCTGCCCACGGTGGTGCGCTGGAACCAGGCGGCGGCCAACGGGCTGGTGAGAACGCAGTACGCAGAGTTGCTTACGATTGCCGGACGGGGCACAGGCACGCCCGGCCCGGGTGAGGCATTGGCGAAACGGCTGGAAGAGTTGGCCGCCGCGGGCGGCTTGCGTACCGGTCTGGGCGCGGCTGGTGTGCCGCGCGATGACCTGGCAGGTTTGGCCGAAGAGGCCAGCCAGCAGTGGACGGGGACGTTCAATCCGCGCAAGTTCAGCGCCGCCGGAGCACTGGAGGTATACCAGTGCGCCTATTGAGCATTAGCCAGTTGGTTCTGCTGGCTCTGATAGCCCTGGCAGGTGTTGCCTGTAGTTCCACCCCATCGGAGTCTGCCCCGGCAAACGAAGTTGCTCCGGCGGTTACTAACACCGAGTGGAACCAGTTTCGCGGCGACCCGAAATTGACCGGCGTTGCGCTTGACGTCCTTCCCGCGGAACTCACGCTGGCCTGGACTTACGAAGCCGGGGAGTCGATTGAGTCCTCCGCCGCCATCGTGGAGGGGGTGGTTTACGTAGGCTCGCAGTCGGGCGATCTGCTGGCTCTCGACCTTGAAACCGGGAAGCTCCGCTGGAAATACAAAGCGGCAGAAGCCATCGGAGAGTCTTCGCCCACGGTGCGCGATGGCGTGGTTTATATCGGCGACCTGGCCGGGGTGTTTCACGCCGTCAAAGCTGAGACCGGGAAGGGGTTGTGGACGTTCGCAGCGGAGGCAGAAGTCCGTGCTTCGCCGGTGGTGGCGGAGGGAAGAGTTCTCTTCGGTTCCTACGACGGCAACTTCTATGCGCTGTCGATTTCCGACGGCTCTCTGCTCTGGAAGGTCACGACCGACGGCCCGGTCCACAGCACGGCCAGCATCGAAGACGGGATGGCGCACTTTGCCGGGTGCGACGGAGTGTTCCGCGCGGTACATCTGGATGACGGCGAAGAGGAACTCCGCGTGGTCACCGGGGCCTATACCGGAGCCTCGCCGCCGCTGGTCAAGCGCAAAACCTTTTTCGGGACCTTTGAAAATGAGGTGCTGGGGATTGACCTGGGCGAAAAAGAGGTCCTGTGGCGCTACCAGCACCCGACCCGCGAGTTTCCCTACAACTCCTCTGCTGCGGTGGCCGACGGCAAGGTGGTGGTCGGCGGGCGCGACAAGATGGTGCATTGTCTCGACATGGAGACCGGCGAAGAGGTGTGGAACTACCGCACCAAAGCGCGGGTGGAGTCCTCGCCGGTAATCGCCGGGGGCCGGGTTTACATCGGGTCCAACGACGGCCGCTTCTATGTCTTCCGGCTGGAGGACGGGGAAAAGCTCTGGGAGTTTGAAGCCGGAGCGCCCATCTCTGCCTCCCCTGCCATCGCCGCCGGGTACCTGGTCATCGGTGATCAGGACGGCCGCCTCTACGCCTTTAAGTAAAGCCCGCTTGCTGGCCGCAGTTCAATTCCACATTGGGAAAAATAAAGATAACAAACGCTGATCGGCTAAGCGCCAGTTTATGTAGGGGAGGGCCTGCCTGCCGCAGGCAGGGTTTATCCCCTCCCGTTTCCGCGTCCAAACCGGCGGGGGCTAAACCCCCGCCCTACATTTTCCCGGGTAGAGGAATCACATTATTCTGCCAGGGTCTAAACGGCCTGTTGCACGGAAACCGATTTACTATTCTTCTGAGTCGTCTGTGGTGTTGGCGATGGCGTAGAGCGTTTTTTCTCCGCGGATGAATAACTTCCCATCGGAAATCGCCGGCGTGGCCCAGATGGGTTCCGGGAGCGAGTTGGTGTGGAGCACCTTGTGTTCGGGGCCGGCCTGAATCACAAAGCTGTCGCCGTCCTGACTGAAGAGCATCAGCTTATCGCCGTAGGCGAGGATAGAAGCTGAGAACTTGCCCGGCACGGGCACGCGCCCGCCCCGGTAAACGACCGCGCCGGTTTTGGCATCGAGGCAGGTCATAATGCCACCGTCGGAAATCAGGTAGAGGTAGTCATTGTAAAGAAGCGGGGAAGGCATGTAGCCGGTGCCCTTGTTGTGGGTCCAAACTACGCGCTCGGCGGGCTCGAGCGAACTTCCCAGCCGGAGTGCCTGGACCCTTTTGTCGGGGTAGCCGACAGAGACAACTACCAGGCCGTTGCCCGCCACCGGAGAGGGAACTTGCGTATTCTTCAATCCCTCGATGCGCCAGAGTTCCTTGCCGGTAGCCGGGTCGTAGGCAATGGTCCATTCGGCGCCGCTGGTCACCAACTGTTTGCCCCTTGCGGAGTTCGCCAGCACCGGGGTGGACCAGGTAATCTCGGTGTCGCGCGCGGTCTTCCAGATTTCTTTTCCGGTTTTTTTGTTGAGCGCGATGATAAAAGAGTCCTTGCCTTCTTCGTTATCGACTTTGATGATTACGAGATCTTTGTAGAGGAGGGGGGAACTGCCCGACCCTACGTTGTAGGTTCCGATGTCGGCCAGGTGTTTCCTCCAGAGCAGCTTGCCGTCGAAATCATAGGCGTAGAGTCCGCCGGAGCCGAAGTAGGCGAAGACTGCCTTGCCGTCGGTAGCCGGGGTTTCGCTGGCCCGGGAGTTGCCCTGGTGGTGGGAGTCGTAAATTGTGCCTTCGTATGCTGTGCGTTCCCACACCACCTTGCCGGTGTCGCGGTCGAGCGCATAAAGCTTGAGGGTGTTGATTTTGTCCTCACCGGTGGCCATCGGGTGCCGCCACTCTTTGCCGCCGAGGATGTGGATGACCTTCTTATAGTTTTCTGTGGACTCGCCTTCAATCGCAGTGGTCACAAACACCCGGTTGCCCCAGACAATCGGAGAGGAATGCCCTTTGCCCGGTATCCGGACCTTCCAGAGCACGTTCTTCGTCTCACTCCATTCGGCGGGGATGTTGGTCTCCGGCGAGATGCCGCTGCCGTTGGGTCCGCGCCACCCCGGCCAGTTGGCGGATTTTCCCGTAGCTTCTTCCTCGCCGCTGCTGGCGGCGGACGTCACCGGGGCAGAGAAACCTGCCAGGGCTGCCAGGCAGAAAAGTGACGTAATGGTAAGTGCT
>CBDUYQ010000159.1:0-3841 GCA_965371475.1 uncultured bacterium | reverse complement strand
CGGTAGCCGCCGTCTTCGAGTTCAAACAGTACCAGCGGCAGAGATTCGCCGCTCTGTTGCACATGCTGTTGCACGCCCGGCGGCATGTCGTCACGGTGGAAGTATTCGGTCGGGAAGCCCAGCTGGTCTTCGACGTCCCCCCAATCCACCTTCTTGGACACCAGCCCATGCGTGATAGTGCAGAGCGAGCAAACCCTGTCGGACCCGGCGGCCTTCTTCACGCTGTCGAGCATCGCCGCCAGCCGTCCCGAGTCGGCATTGTAAACGAAGATGATCTTTTTAATCATGGCCCGCCTTCCCGCCATTGGATGCAGCCCGTCCCGCAAGGGAGTCGCCCCCCGGCAGGCAAAAAATCGGTAATGTCCTGCGTTTCGTGTCCAGCCCCGTGGCCCCACCATGCCACCTGTCATTCTGAGCCTGCCTGCGGTAGGCAGGCGGAGGCCGCTTGCCCTGAGCCCAGTCGAAGGGTTAGGCCGCAGTCGAAGAATCTCTCGGACGGGTGGAACCCGTTCTGTTGGCTTCAACCCTTTCTCTGTTGAGTCCCGTGGCCCCTGCCACGGGGAAACCCGAACAAAAAATGCTTGCCACGGCCCGCCGGGAGGAGGATGATGGAAGGCAAAGAAGGCGGCCTCACACAGCGAGGTTGCAGTGGGGAAGGGACGATGGACCGTTGGCTGGTGATCTTGGGCCTGCTGGTTTTCTGCGTCAGCAGCGCCGTTGCCCGGCAACCCCAGGATCAGGAACCCCCGAAAGTGAACCTTGCCTTGTCTTCCTGGGAGCCCGTCGAACCGTTCCCGTCGGACCGGTTTCGGTTCTTCTCCGCTCGGGCTACCAGCCCCGCCGCCGTCCCGCCGATGGACCCTCTGCAGTCGGCGTTGCTGGTTTACTATAAGTCCCCGGAAGGCGAAGGTCTGACCCACCCCTGGGCGAAGATTCACTTCATTCACTTCACCGCCACACACAACCTCCGCAACCGTTTTCTCCGGGCCATCTACTCCCGCAACGACTGGCTCTCACGCACCAAGGTCTATCCTCTAATCAACCTGGTGCCGGGCCGGCTGCACTTCGGTGTGGAGTCGCGCCGGATTCTCTGGGTGGAGACCGACCACCGCTACGCCATACTCGCCCGCCAGGGGGGGCGCAGCTCAGCCTCCTACCCGAACGTGGACACCCGCCTGGCTATTACCTTCCGCCTGATTGTTCCTTAAAACCGGTCTGTACGAGAACGCACAAACATCCCCCGTCGGCTGGCTATTCTGGGAAGGGAAAAAAGTCGGGGCCGCTGCAAACCTTTTGGGCCTTGGGGGCGTCTAATAGGTAGAACACAACAACCCCGACTTCCACGACACTGAAGCGCGGGTACCGGTAAGATCGGTGCCCGCGTTTCGGCTTTCTTGGGGGTAGTTTCCTCCGAAAGCCTCCCGATTGCAAGGGGGGAATCACTTTTTTTCCGGCCCGTCTGCCGGCGCCGGTTGAGGCAGGTCCTCCCGCTTTGGCTTCGGAGGAAGGGGGATGAGCGGGCTGTCCACCATCCTCCAGATACCGATTACCATGCCGGAGAGGACTACGGCAAAGAAGCCGATTGTCAGCAGGTCGCGAACCATGGCCGCCCTCCCAGTACGGTCCCTCTCGCCTTGCATGCTCCCACCGGGAGCCTACCATAAGCTTGGGGCTCGCAACCTTCTTTGACAATCCTGCCACCGGCCCCCGCGGCTGGCACTTTGGTACTACCCGATGGTTAGTTCGGTTATTTTTCCGTTGCCGATTGTCTGCGCAGGCCGGGTGCGGTAATATTCTCAATGGTAAACGGTGGGAGCAGGTTGGCGCCCATCCGGGCCAGGGTCGCAGGGCAAAACACCCGGGATGTTACGAGGAAGTAGTATGGCTGTAAAACCGGCGCCCAGAACGGCCCAGCGTTTCGCTGCCATCCGGCGCTGGGCGCGCCGCCAGTGGATTGTAAACCCCAGCTACCAGTACCGGACCATGCTTCCCCCGGTGATTGCCGCCGTAGTTTTTGCCCTCTTGTTCGGCGCCGTGGTCTATTTTCCGATGCACCGGTCTCTGCAGGCAGAACCCGACCCGGGTATCCAGGTCCTCCTGGCCGAACAACTCCTGCAGCTCAACTTCCGCATGTGGCCCGTACTGTTGCTGGCCGTGGCCGTGGCCTGTGTGTACGCTCTGCAATACTCCCACAAGGTCGCCGGCCCGCTCTATCGTTTGAACATTGTTTTGAAAGACATGGCGCAGGGCAAAGACGTAAAGAACGTCCACTTCCGCGACGGCGATGAGTTCCGCGAATTCGAAAAGTTGGCATCCATCCTGGGCGAACGGATGAAAAACATCCGCACCCAGAACCGCGACGTGGGCGAACTCATCATCAACGCCGCCGAAAACATGGCCCAACTCAAGGAGATGCTGGGAAAAGAGGAAGGCGTTACCAAAGAAGACCTGCTCTGGAAAGCCGATTTTGTGTTGGAACAACTGAAAGAGGTGTCCGCTTCCGCCAAGAAGAAACAATGGGGTTATGTTGCGCCAAAGAAATAACTCGCGCCGGTCCCCCGCGGCCGGCTTCTCGTTAGTCGAGTTGCTGATCGTGATGGCGATCATTATGATTATCGCTTCCATCAGTATCCCTTCTTTGCTCGGCGCCAAGAAGTCGGCCTATGAGGCCGCCGCCGTCCAGTTTCTCCGTCAGGTGCAGACCCGCCAGGTCAGCTACACCAACACCAACAATAAATTCGCGGATCTGTTTTCCGATTTGGGACTGGACCAGAACTCCGCCGGAACAGGCTCCTGCAAAGGCGGCGGCGGGGGCGGGAACTGTGACGTCCTGGTGAGCCAGGGTTACATCTTCACTCTCGATACCAAGGGGGACGACAAGTGGAATTGCAACGCCGAGCCCATTCGTGACCGTGGCACGGGCCGCTATTTCTTCATCGACGAGACCGGCGTCATCCGCTACAAACATGGCAAGCACGCCAAAAAGAATGACCCCGCTATTTGATTCTCTGGTTTAGCCCCGCCCGAAATTACTGCCAGGCCTTTTCCGTTACCCGCTCCAGCGGTTGTAACCCTTTCTCTTCATCCGGCCGGGTGGCTTGCCGGGTCTTCAGGTTGTAGCGGTCGCCCGCCGCCAGCAGGTAGAACTGGCCGCCCGGCGGTATGCTCTTCTGTTGGTCGAGGATCACTACGTAACTCTGCCCGATGACGGTGAACTCATCGCCGCTCACCACAATCGCCGTGTCCTCGTCGATTCCGATGCCCAGCAGTTCGGGATGGTCTTCAATGACCCGAATCAGGTCGAACTGCCGGTTGCGTTTGAGAACATGCTGGTCAATCCCGGCCCGGCGCAGGAACCCGAAGCCTTCCTTGTGGTCGCCGTCCATAATGGTGTTGGTTTTCGTGTCGCCCCGGACCAGAAAGGAACCCAGAATGGTCGCGCCGGCGGACGACCCGCCTATCACGCCGCCGCGGTCCAGCACGGCCTGCAACTCTTTATGGGTGCGCGTGTGGAGGTAAGAGTCGGCCAGCCGCCACTGCCGTCCGCCGCTGAAGAAAACGCCGCGCGCCTCTTGCAGGGGCCGCACGAACTCTTCCGTATCGGCCACGGCACGGTCATAGGTGTGGAGCAGCGTCAGGTTCGTCGCTCCCATCTTTCGGTAGCGTTCGAGGCCCTTCCAATCGTCGCCGTAGTCTTCGGCGCCACCCGCGGTAGGAATAATGACAATCAGCGAGCCGGGGCCGCCCGCCAGTTCCAGAAACTTCTGGAAGATGGCCGGGTCGCGCATCGCCCCTCCCACGGCAATCAGGTGTCCTTGGGCCGGTCCCACTTCCTGCGCGG
>CBDUYQ010000158.1:0-3842 GCA_965371475.1 uncultured bacterium | reverse complement strand
ATTTCCCGGCCACGGCGGGTTGCGTTCCCGCATCCAACTAACGTAGAGTGAGCGGGAAACCGCTGGAGACTTTCAACGAGGGGAGAGTACGAGATGAAAAAAGTCATTCTATTGGGTATCGCCCTGTTGACGCTGGCGCTGGCTTTGCCGGCTGCCGCTGCGCAGGGAAAGGGCAAGGGTAAAAAGAAGTCCGCGACAAGCTCGGGCACGAGCCTTTCGGTCAATTTCAGCTTCGGGAAAACCGGCGCAAATTACGTCCGCGACTGGTTCGGCAACACGCAGAACACCGCCGGGCTGCCGCCGGGACTGGCCAAGCGCGAACAGTTGCCGCCGGGATTGCAGCGCCACCTCGAACGCAACGGCACCCTGCCGCCGGGCCTGCAAAAGAAGATCCAACCGCTGCCCAGCAGCCTCACCAGCCATCTGCCCAAGCCGCCCGACGGCGTGGAAATCGTCTTTGTGGCCGGAAACGTGCTGGCGATTGAAATCAGCACCCACAAGATTATCGACATCGTAGCCGACATCAAGATCGCCTTCTGACGCTTCACTCTAATCACTCGGCGAGGACGGGAGTGGTAACCATTCAGACAGGGAAGGCAGCTTTTCGCCTCTGGACGCTATGGCTGTGGCGCCTGGCGGCGCTGGGCGTCCTCTTTCTGTTGGCCGCTTCCTTCCCCCTGTTCGCACAGCAACAACCGGAACAAAAACCGCAAGAGGAAGCAGAAGAGGAAGAGCCGCCGCCGCCCATCCGTCCGGCCCACATCGTTTTAATCAACGGCAAGGTCTGGACGCTGGAACCCCCGCCCCCGCCCGAGCCCGAACTCGACGAAGAGGGCAACCCCCTCCCCGCGCCCAAGCCGAAACGCAAAAAGAAATCCGATGACGGGAAGGAAGAGGAAGAGATGTGGGTGGCCGAAGCGGTCGCCATCCGCGGCAGCCGCATCATGCAGGTCGGCACTACGGAGGAAATCGAGACGCTCATCGGCGAAGGCTACACGCGGGTCATCAACCTCAAGGGCCGGCTGGTCCTGCCCGGCTTTATCGACAACCACACCCACTTTGCCCAGGCGGGCCGCCTGCTGCTGGGCTTGAACCTGCTCGAAGTCAGCACCCCGGGTGAGTTCCGCCGCCGCGTGCGGGAAGCCTCCCGCCGGCTACCCCAGGGCGCGTGGCTGGTGGGCGGTGACTGGGGCGCTTATGAACAGTGGGCGCAGGGAACGGTAAGCAAAACCCCGGCCCCCCAACCTGTCCCGGAAGAAACACCACCTGCACCGCCGGGGAAACCTGTTCCCTCTGTCGAGGAAGAAGGCGAGCAGGACAAAGGTGCAGC
Organism: uncultured bacterium; assembly: GCA_965371475.1. Classification (GTDB taxonomy): domain Bacteria; phylum Acidobacteriota; class Terriglobia; order Acidiferrales; family 2-02-FULL-67-57; genus CBDUYQ01. Next base: position 2,512 of record CBDUYQ010000158.1, on the reverse strand, counting down.
AGCCCCAGACGATGAAGTTGGCGATATGGCGGCAGAAAAAACAGAGGGTGAGCCGGCTGGTTCTGAATTGGAAGTCAAAGTAGAAACGGAAACAATCAAGCCGGCCGCTCCCGCCGTCCCTCGGGAGGACGAATGGCCGCCGCTGCAAGGCTTCCTGCCTACCAAAGCGATGCTCGATGGGGTCACAGGAGAGCGCCCCGCGCTCATCAGCCGCTTCGACCGTGAAATCTATCTGGCCAACTCCGCCGCCCTGCGTGCCGCCGGCATCAACGCCGCCACGCCCGACCCGGAAGGCGGACTGATAGTCCGCGACGCCCAGGGGCAGCCTACCGGGCTATTGCGCGGCGCGGCCGCCGAACTTGTGCAGGAGGTTATTCCTCCACCCTCATTTGAGCAGCGCAAGGCCGAAGCCCTGCGCGCGCTGGATGAGGCCCGCCGTTATGGCGTGACCTCCATTCACGACAACCTCGCCGACCTGGAAACTTTGCTGCTTTACCAGGACTTGCATAAATCCGGGGAGTTGACCCTGCGGGTCTGGGCGCGCTTCCGGCTCGACGCCTGGGAGCCGCTCTCGGAATACATCCGCCTCTACAGCATCCCGCATTCGTACGACGGCTGGGGCGACCAGTTTATCCGCCTCGGGGGACTCAAAGGCTGGGTGGACGGCATTATGGGCAACTCCTCGGCGCTCTTCTTCGAGCCCTACAAACACCAGCCGGAAAACCGCGGCCAACTGCGCGACATCATGTTCCCGGAAGGTAACCTCTACGACCTCACCCAAGGCGCCGACCTGGCGGGTTTCTCCGTCACCGTACACGCCATCGGCGACCGCGCCAACCGCATCCTGCTCGACACCTACGAAAAGGTTTTCGCAGAAAACCCGGAACGTGACCGCCGCTTCCGCGTAGTCCACGCGCAGGTGGTCCACCCGGAAGACATTAAACGGTTCGGCGAACTCGGTCTGATAGCCGAGGTGCAGCCCTACCACGCCATCGACGACATGCGCTGGATGGAAGAGCGCATCGGCGAGCGCGCCCGCAACGCCTACGCTTTCAAGTCGCTCCAGGACGCCGGCGCCGTCATGTCCTTCGGCACCGACTGGCCCGGCACCAACGCCGCCTACTACCCTATCAACCCTTTGCTCGGAATCTACGCCGCCGTCACGCGCAAGACCTTGACCGGACAGCCCGCCGGGGGCTGGTTCCCGGAGCAGCGCATCTCGCTCGAAGACGCCGTCCGCTTCTACACCATCAACAACGCCTACGCCACCTTTGAAGAAAGCCTGAAAGGCTCCATCAAAGAAGGGAAGATCGCCGACATGATCGTGCTCGACCGCGACATCTTCACCCGCCCGCCGGAAGAGCTGCTGGAAACCAAAGTGGACTACACCATCCTCGGCGGCAAGTTCATCTACGACCCTGTCACCGAAGCCCGCGAGGCCCGTAAAAAGGCCGCCGAAAAAGCCAAAGAACCCCAAGCGCAAGAACCAAACGCCCAAGAGCAGCGGTAGAGCGTTCCTCTCGGCAAAGATTCACACACGGGCCGTCTCCTTCCAGGTTTGGTGGGAAAGTTTTCCATTCGTTTACCGTAAGGGTTGACGATTCCCCTGTGCGATCAACTTCGAACTTACCGGCAACCACCACCCGCTGTCCCAGCAAATCGTCCCGGGAGCGCAACTCTCTCTCCTTACCGCCACCGGCAAGGTTTAGGGTGCGCAGCACGCCGTCCAGCTAGGGGTAGGAGTCGGAACCGTTCGCAAGTCCGCTCAGAACGCCCGCCAGGTGGTTCAATAAACCTGTGCGCTTTTCTGAACCACCTCAGGGCACTTGCCAGCAGGAACGTGGCGGCCTGGCACATCCCAACAAACCCAACATCATTTCCAAAGAAGGGCGGTCAGGAGCTAAGACCAAAACTCATCGAAGGCATACTGGTCATACGCGAAGAGCCAGTCCTCAACGATTTGGCCATTTTGCCAGTGCACTACCTCACAATTATTGGCGTTCAATGTTTTTCCTGCACGGGTGGCACTCATTTTAGTAAGAGCGACCGCATGGTCGTCAGTGCCGAGGATGTCATGGTCCTCCATCTTAAACGTTCCCCCGGACAACTCATTGATTTTCTTGAAAAACCCGAAAACCGCCTCTCGGCCTTGGTAGTCCCCGGCAAGGGGACCCTTCCCTGCGATGTGCCAGAGAGTGTCTTCGGCGATGATCTCGGTGAGTGTCGTCATGTCTCCACGGGAGAAAGCCTCGTGCCCCTTCCGAAGCAACGCTGCATTTGGATGCTCTGCCATAATTCCCCTCCTATTTCAAACGAGTGGCTAATTATAAGGGCAGGGCACCTTGTTTGCTTGGGTTGGCTATGCAGGGATGCAATCTGATAGGCCGAGCACCCTGCCCAGGGTGAAATGGTACGCTTTTCGGGTTGCTCCGAACACCCCCACACAGCTTGCCCACAAACCCTTCCTCGCTGCCCCCTGCAAGTCGCTGATTCTGCTACACCGGGTTTGGAG
>CBDUYQ010000157.1:0-3860 GCA_965371475.1 uncultured bacterium | reverse complement strand
TGAGCCGCCGCGAACTCGAAGCCCTGACCCGGCGCTACACCGCCGAACTCGGCGCCGACATCGGCCCTGAACGCGACGTGCCTGCGCCCGACATGGGCACCGACGAGCAGGTGATGGCCTGGATGATGGACACTTACTCCATGCATACCCGCCACACCGCTACCGGGGTGGTCACCGGCAAGCCGCTCGACCTGGGCGGTTCGCGCGGACGCAAGGAAGCCACCGGGCGCGGGGTGATGATTATCACCGACCAGTTGCTCAAAGACCGGAAGCTCAAGCGGCAAGACCAGCGCGTGGTTATCCAGGGCTTCGGCAACGTCGGCCGGGTGACAGCGGTGCTAATGCACAAGGCCGGTTACAAAATTGTCGCCGTGTCGGATATACACGGCGGGTTGTGCAACTCCAAAGGTATAGACATTCCCAAGCTGGCCGAGTATAGCAGCAAGAAACGGTCCTTGGCCGGGTTCGACGGAGCCGATGCCGTGGACGCCAAAGAAATTCTCTTTCAGGAGTGCGACATCCTGATTCCGGCGGCGGTGGAGAACGTCATCACCAGTAAAAATGCCGGCAAAATTCAGGCGAAGTTTATTATCGAAGCCGCCAACGGCCCCACTACGGCGCTGGCCGACGAGATTCTGGAAAAGAAGGGAATCTACGTTGTGCCGGATATCGTCGCCAATGCCGGCGGCGTGACCGTCAGTTACTTCGAGTGGGTGCAGGACCGCATGGGCTACTACTGGTGGGAAGAAACCGTCAACGAACGGCTGGAACATATGATGGTGGACGCTTGGCAGTCGGTTTCCCTCTACGCCCAGGAGCACGACGTCAGCCTGCGCATTGCCGCCTACATGCTTGCCATCGACCGCGTCGCCAACGCGCTCCGCATCCGCGGCCTCTACGCCTAGCAGTTGCTTTCCTGGAAAGAGTAGCTTAGTGGGTTTTCTGCTGGAATACTGTTGTTATGGTCCGGGAATGCCTGTCCACTCTGCGAATGCTGTCAAAATTTCCGAATAGCAGACTGCCATCGTCATCGAGAAAGATCGCCCCCAGATCGTCGAGAGTTGCATTGGTAGCGGGACCTCCATCGCCACTATTTCCATTGGTCCCATTTCCGGCGACAGTGCTAATAACTCTGGTCCGGGGATGTACACGCCGGATGCGAAAGTTGTGACTGTCGGCAATGAAGATATTTCCCTTTCCATCGATTACCAGCCCATTGGGATGAGAAAGCGAGGCGCTGGTAGCGGGACCTCCGTCGCCGCCATAAGCACGCTGTTGATTGCCCACAACCGTAGTAATGATTCCGGTCTCGGCATCAATTCGGCGTATGCTGTCGTTGGTAGTGTCGGAAAAGTAGATGTTCCCGAACTTGTCGACGGTTACCCCGTTGGCGTTGCCAAGCCTGGCCTCCGTGGCAAGACCGCCGTCGCCGCTGAACCCTTTTTCGCCGTTGCCAGCAACGGTCGTAATGATTCCGGTGTTGGTATCAACGAGGCGGATGCGGTTGTTTCGCCCGTCGGCAATAAGAAGGTTCCCTTGTAAATCAAAAGCAATAGCGCTGGGACGGTTCAATTGCGCCTCAGCCGCAGGGCCGTTGTCGCCGCTGTATCCGACTTCACCCGTACCGGCGATGGTGGTAACCACGCCGGTTTCAGCATCCACCCGGCGGATGCGGTGGTTGTTCATGTCTATGACAAAGAGGTTGCCCGTTTTATCCACGGTTACGGCACGCACTCCCGAGAAGGTTGCTTTGGTAGCTGGGCCGCCGTCCCCGCTGAACCCTTTTTCGCCGTTGCCGGCGACTATGAACAGAGTCCCACTGCTGTCAAGTTTGTAGACACGGTTCTCCCGGAAGTGGGGAAGATAGATGTTGCCTTCAGAATCGAGGGCTTGGCCAGAGGCAGAAAGCCCGCCCCCAAAAAGAATTCCTGCCAACAGTGCTGCCAGCGGTAGTTGTTTCATTAAGGACCTCCCGGTTTATCCGAGTATGACGACGTGATTCCGGTTTTGGTTGCATTTTTTTGGAATAAAAAAGGGTGCCCTAACTCCGCTGGCGCGGGCAGGGCAGTTCGCGTAGAATCGGAGTTTCACAAGGTTTGAGTTTGCGGGAGGGTTGTGAACGGACCGGAAAAAATCGACGCAGGGAATATCAAGACCGACGACGAGCACCGGCGCGACATCTGCGCTGTCGGTTCGTGGGTGCACGAGAAAGGTCTGGTGGCGGCCACCGACGGCAATATCTCGGTGCGGCTCGACCCGCAACGGGTGATGACCACGCCGACCTTGATGTCCAAGGGGATGCTGGAGCCCGATGACCTGGTGGTGGTCGATATGCGGGGCGAACAACTCCTGGGCCGGCGCAAGGCATCAAGCGAGCTGCCCATGCACCTGCTGATTTACCAGCGCCGCCCGGACGTCAACGCCGTAGTCCACGCCCACCCGCCTACGGCCACCGGCTACGCGGCCTCGGGCCGGGCGCTCAACCAGGCGCTGGTGAGCGAGGTGGTGCTGGCGCTGGGCTGCATCCCGCTGGCCGAGTACGGCACGCCCGGCACCGACGAGCTGACCGACGCCCTCAAGCCCCTCATTCCGCTTTATGACGCCGTTCTGATGGCCAACCACGGCGTGGTCACCTACGGGGCCGACCTGCTGACCGCCTTCATGCGGATGGAGACGGTGGAGCACTTTGCCAAAATCTCGCTGGTGGCGCACCAGTTGGGCGGGGCGAAGCTGCTCAGCCGCGAGGAGGTCGGGAAGCTGGCCGAGGCGCGGGAACGCTACTTTTCCGGCCAGGGAGCGCCGGTGGCGCCGCTGACAGAGTGCTGCCCCGTTACCTCCGACCCCATCCACGCCTGCCAGTGCGACCTGCACGGCCAGCACAAGGGCAGGCCCTCCTGATTCGGGGGGAAAGTTTCGGCGCGGTGATTGCAAAGGCTGTGAAATCTGGTAAAGTGCGTTAGAATCTAAGCGCTGGCAGGATTGGTGTACGGGATTCTCTAGGAGGACGCTCAAGATGGGCAATGAAGCTCTGGGAATGATCGAGACGCGCGGTCTGGTTTCGATGATCGAGGCCTCGGACGCGATGGTCAAGTCGGCCAAGGTCACTCTGGTCGGCTGGGAAAAGATCGGGTCGGGCTATGTGACTGCGCTGGTCCGCGGCGACGTGGCCGCCGTAAAAGCCGCTACCGACGCCGGCGCCGCCGCCGCCCGCCGGGTGGGCGAACTCATCGCCGTACACGTTATCCCGCGGCCGCACCCGTCGCTGGAAGACGTGCTGCCGATCGGCAAGTCGGACAACCTTTAAGGCAGACTGACTTTCGTTCCGTTTCCGGTCGTGCCTTTTGGTGATGACCGGCCGGGGCGGAGAGGATTTTCCTTATGCAATTGGCGCGCGTTGTCGGCACGGTAGTTGCCACCCGCAAAGATCCCCGTCTGGAAGGCACAAAGCTCCTGGTGGTGAAAACCATTACCCCGGACGGGAAAGAGACCGGGAACTATCTGGTAGCTGTCGATACCGTCGATGCCGGGTTCCGCGAGACCGTTTTGATTGTGCAGGGCAGCTCGGCGCGCATGGCCGCCGAGTGCAAGGACAAGCCGGTCGATACCGCTATCATCGGCGTGGTCGATAGCGTCCGGCTCGACGACGAGCCCGCACTGGCCAGAAGCGGAGCCAGGCGGTAGGATTAACTCTATGAAGTATCGAGTCGTTTTGGAACCTGACTTTGAGAGTGGAGGTTATGTAGTCAGTTGCCCCAGCCTTCCGGGGTGTCATTCTCAAGGGGAAACCGAAGAAGAAGCCCTTGCCAATATCCGTGAAGCCATTCAGGCCTACCTCGAAAGCTTGAAAAAGCATAACCAGC
>CBDUYQ010000156.1:0-3874 GCA_965371475.1 uncultured bacterium | reverse complement strand
CGCATTACCTTGGTGCGGTTGCGGCGGTCTTCCATGTCGATGAAGTCGATGACGATAATGCCGCCGAGGTCGCGCAGGCGTATCTGCCGCACGATCTCTTTGACGGCTTCGATATTGGTTTTGACGATGGTGTCTTCCAGGCGCGTGGAGCCCTTGCCGACGAACTTGCCGGTATTGATGTCGATGGCGACCAGGGCTTCGGTCTGGTTGACGACGATGTAGCCGCCGGACTTGAGCCAGACCTTGGGCCGCAGGGCGCGGTCAATTTCCTGCTGGACGCCCATCTCCTCAAAGATGTCCTCCTCGCGGGTGTAGAGTTTGACCTTGCTGGAAAGTTTCGGCAGGAACTTGCCGACGAACTCTGCCACGCGGGTGTACTCTTCTTCGTTGTCAATCCAGACGTTCTCGTAAGATCGGCTGAGCTGGTCGCGCAGGAGGCGCTGGACGAGATCGAGGTCCTGGTGGAGAATCATCGGGGCTTTCCGCTGCTCGGATTTTTCTATCATGCCGTACCAGAGGCGCACCAGGTAATCGACGTCGGTTTGCAGCTCTTCATCGGTACAGTCCGCGGCCGCGGTCCGCACGACGAAGCCGCCGGCGGCTTTGCCTTTCATCTCGATCAGCGTACGGCGCAGGCGGGCCCGCTCTTCCGCCGTGCCAATTTTGCGCGAGACCCCAATGTGGTCGATGGTCGGCATGTAAACCAGGTAGCGGCCCGGCAGGGTGACGTGCGAGGTGATGCGCGCGCCTTTCTGTCCGATTTGCGCTTTGGCAATCTGGATGATGATCTCCTGGCCGGCCTTGAGCAGCTCGGCAATGGCGGGCTGGCCCTGCGAGGGCCGGGCCGAGGTGCGGCGGCGGGGGGCCGGGCGGCCTCCCCCGGTGGACCGGCTGCGGCTGGTTCGGCGTCCGTTACCGCGGGTACTGCGGCGTCCTGTGGACCGGCTGCTTGTTCGGCTGCTTGCGCTGCCGCTGCTCGTACTGTTGCGCGTACTGCCGGTCGCGTCCTCGCTGTCTTTTTTGTCCGTGGCGCTCTTGCTGCGTGTTCCCCGGCCCCGGCCGCCGCGCGTGACACGACGGCGTCGTGTCGCAGGTTTTTTCTCTCCGTCTTCGGAGGTGTCTTGGCTGGACGTTTCGGTTGTTTCCGCTTGGGCTACAGCGGCTTCCTCTGAATCTTCGGTGGTGATTGCTCCCACAGTAGTATCGACAGTGGCGCCGGTCCCGGCTTCCTCGGCTTCCTCGTCATCCCCTTCGTGCCACTCGACACCGCCAGCCGTGTGATCTCGAACGGAAGGAGGCAAGCCGACTTCGTCCTGGTAGCGGCGGAAGCGCTGGAGTTCCGTGAGGGCGTCATCCAATTCGTCGCGCGTGCCGGTGGCAATATCTCCGGTCAGGTAATCCTCTAAAGAAGCCGATTCTTCCGGGGCGATTGCGGTTTCTTCTGCCCCGCTTTCAGGAGAAGGTTCTTTCGGACTGCTGGCGGCCTCGACGGTATCCGGAGTGGCTTCAGCGGTGGCAGGTTCGGCAACTTCTTCTACGGATGGTTCCGGCGCTCCTTTGACGGTTTCTTCTTCGGGTGAAATGGTGCCGCCGGTTGCCACTGTTTCTGCGGGAGATTCTGTGATTTCTGTTTGGCCGGGAGAAGCGACCTCAACCGGTGTGGTCACCGGAGTTTCGCCGGCAGTTTCTGGCGCAGCTTCTTCCAGAGGAGTTGCGCTCTCCGCAGGAGGAGCGGAAAAGGCCGTTGGTGTTATTTCCTCCGATGCGTCCCTCTTGGTGCCGGCCTGTGAGGGCTGGTCGCGGTACATGGCGATGGACTCACCCGGCAACAGCACCACCGGTTCAATCTCACCTTTGCCGGGCTGCGCCGGGGAGGTGGTGGAGGAGCGTCGGGGCCCTCTTTCGTTGCCACGGGTTCCGCGGCCCCGGCCGCCGCGCTGACGGGGGCGGGTGGACCGTGCGCGTCTGGCGGGACGTTTTTCCGGCAGTTGGAGTTCTGGCTCCTCCGCCGCTACCATTTCCTTTTCGGGGGACTCTTTGGGATCTGCTTCCCCGGCGTCAGTTACTTCCGGGGTGGGGACATCGGCGGGAGTTTCTGCTGCGGCGCCCGGTTCGGGGGTTTCCCCAGCGGCGGCGGCGGGTTCTTCTTCCGCAGGAGGAGTAGTTGCTTCGTCTTCCTTGGCTGTCTTGGGCTTCCGTCCCCGGCGGGTGACCCTGGAACGGCGGGAGCGGCGGGTGGTTTTCTTGCGGGGGGAGGCAGCTTGCTCCCCGTCTTCGGCAGCAGAGTCTTCAGCGGTTTCCTCTGCGTCGTCCTGCGTAGCCGGGGCGTGGTCGTAGCCTTCGAGGTTTTCCGAGAAGTCGGAAACGTAAAGGAAGGCGTCGCGATCGAGGCCGATATCTATAAAGGCGGACTGCATGCCCGGCAGCACGCGCGTGACCCGGCCCTTGTAGATGCTGCCGACCAGTCCGACTTCTTTTTCCCGTTCAACGTAAACTTCAACTACTTGCCCGTCTTCCGTCAGGGCGATTTTCGTCTCGTGGCGAGACGAGGAGATGATCATCTCTTTCGACATGCGAGTTCCTCGCGGCACAGGGCAGGGAAGGGCGAAGGCGCACGCGCCGGGGCGCGGCGCAGGCAGGCGCAGGGCCCGTTGCCTTCCTGTGGTTCCCGTTCAGCTTCCTGTGCATAATAAGTTTGTCTCCGGGCGGCTTCCCCGGGGTCTGTGCCGCCGTTGCTGCCTGAAATTCCAGGCTGCGCTCTGCCCCGAGCAGAGCGTTGGTCTCCCGGTAATCGGGAGGGCCCGTAAAAAATAAACGGGCCGGAGCAGGCTCTTCTAACAGAGCCCGGCCGGGACTAGAGGTTCACAAAACGGCGCATGCGCACGCTCATCACCAGTCCCAGCATCATGAATGTCGCCACCGTTGACGAGCCTCCGTAGCTCATCAACAGCAGGGGAATGCCGGTCACCGGCAGAAAGCCGAGGACCATCCCCACATTGATCAAAAGGTGAAACATAATCAGGCCGAATACGCCGGCGACCAGATAGGCGCCGGCCCGGTCGGACGCGGTTTCCAGATTGTGGAGCAGGCGCAACAGCAGCGCCAGATAGAGCCCCAAAACCAGTAGAACTCCCGCAAAACCCTGCTCTTCGGCGTAGGCCGCCAGAATGAACTCGGCGTGCTGCACCGGCAGGTACCTGAGCTGGTTTTGCGAACCCTTCCCCATGCCCTTGCCCCAGAAGCCGCCCGAGCCGACCGCAATCTTCGATTGCAAGGTTTGGTAGCCTGAGCCCTGGGGCGCCTGGGTGGGGTTGGCAAAAGAAACGATGCGTTGCCGCTGGTAGGGTTTGAGGACGTACCAGCCCAGCGGCATCAACAGTGCCGCCGCCAGCGCTAATACTACTAAGTGTCTCCATCGGATGCCCGCCAGAACAACAATCGCAGCGGCAATCGGAACCAGAGTCAGGGCAGTGCCCAAATCCGGTTCGGCGGCGATCAAAAACATGGGGCCGCCCACGAGTAACGCTACTTTGACCAAATCCCACAGGTTCAGGGTTGCGCCCCGAGGACCGCTAAGGTATTTGGCCAGTACAATGATTATAGCCCACTTGGCCACTTCCGACACCTGAAAAGTCAGGCCGCCGATAACCAGCCAGCGGCGGGCGCCGAAAATAGATGTTCCAAAGATCAAGACCGCTATCAGGCCGGCAATCGTGGCGGCATAAATCCAGACCCACTGGTCGAGGAGGTCGTGGTAGTCCACCCGGGCCAGAGTGAGCATGGCCAGCAGACCCAAACCTATCCAGGTGAGGTGGCGCAGGTGCATCCCTTCAAAGCGGGGGTTGTTGATGGTGGTGGAATAGACCTCCAGCGT
>CBDUYQ010000155.1:0-3884 GCA_965371475.1 uncultured bacterium | reverse complement strand
ATCCCGGCAGCAATAAACAGAATAATGCCGGGCAACAGGGCCGAGGCGCCTTTGCCGAGACAGGGTAGCGAAAGGGTTTTCATTCTGGGTAAGATTGTAGAGGGGCATCCGGCCAGCTACAACCTCCCGGCGCCGCCGGGACAGGCAAAATCGTGTTATGCTCTCGCGCGAAAGCGAAGGCCTTGTCAGCCCAATGAATAACTTCTACGAGTGTTTCGAGCAGTCAGTAAAAAAACATCCCGCTCGGATTGCCATTCAGATACAACGGTCCGAGGGTGTGGATACCCTGACCTATGCCGAGTTGTTCCCGCAGGTAGAAAGCGCGGCCCGCTGGCTGGCCGGGCTCGGCCTGAAAGCGGGTGACCGCTGCGCCATCCTGGCCAATAACGACCCCAACTGGTGTATCGCCTACCTGGGTGTCCTGCGGCTGGGCGCGGTGGCGGTTCCGCTGGATACGGGCTACAGCGCCTCTCAAATCGCTACCGTGATCGAGGATAGCGGCGCCAAATTTCTTTTCACTTCCGAGCGCTATCGGGAACCATCACAAGAGGCAGCGGGAAAGTGCCGGGAGCCGCTCCGGCTCCTGCTTCTGCATGACTCCGCCGATGGGCTGACCGGACTCAACGAGGTTGTTAAGCGAGCGGACACATCCGCCTTGGCGCCCTGTCCGGCCACCCTCGTTGACCCCGCCGTGATGCTCTACACCTCCGGGACCACCAGCGACCCCAAAGGGGTCGTGCTGACGCATAAGAATATTACCGTGGAAGTTGACATTGCCTCCAAAGCCATCCAACTGGATTACCACGACCGCATCCTGGGCGTGTTGCCGTTGTTCCACTCGCTCGCACAGGTGGCCAACCTCCTGCTGCCGCTCGGTATCGGCGCCTGTGTAGTTTTTCTCGAAACCCTGAACACCACCGAGTTGCTGCGTGCTTTGGCCGAACGGGAAATTACGGCTTTCTGCTGCGTCCCCCAGTTTTTCTACCTCATCCACCAGAAAATCCAGAAACAGCTCTCCGAGGCTGGCTGGCTGGCCCGGACGGCTTTCCGGGGCATGCTGCGCATAAACGGTTTCCTGCGGGACACTTTCCGCCTGAATCTGGGCCGGTTGATGTTCGCCAAGGTACACAAAATCATTGGCCTCAGGATGCGGTATCTGATAACAGGCGGCTCCCGGTTTGAAAGCGCCATTGGCCGGGATTTCTTCTGCATGGGCTTTGACATTCTGCAAGCCTATGGCCTGACCGAATGCACTGGCGGCGCTACCCTGATTCGCCGGGAGCATGGCTGGACCGCTTCGGTCGGCACACCGCTCGACGGCGTCGAGGTAAAGATTGCCCCCAGTGACAAAACCGAAGGGCAGGACGGCGAAGTCCTCCTCCGCGGTCCCAATATCATGCAGGGCTACTACAACCGCCCTGACGCCAACGCCGAAGTTTTTCAGGACGGCTGGTTTTGTACGGGAGATTTGGGGTACTTGGACGAAAAGAACTACCTGCACATAACCGGACGCAAAAAGGAGATGATTGCCCTCAGTTCCGGGAAAAACATCTACCCGGAGGACGTTGAATCCCATTACTTGCAGACGCCCTACATCAAGGAGCTTTGCGTGCTGGGCGTGGCCCGTCCGGGCGAGCCGGCGGCCGACCGGCTGCACGCCGTTATCGTTCCCGACTTCGACTTCCTGCGGGAACGCAAAATCGTAAACACGCGGGAGATCCTCCGTTTTGAAATTGAGAACCTTTCCGTTCAAGCCCCGGCCAACAAACGCATACTCTCGTATGACATCTGGACGGAGGAGTTGCCCCGCACCACCACCCGAAAGCTGAAACGCTTTGCGATTGAAAAACTCCTGCAGGAGCGCCGCACAACAACAGCGGGAGAAAGCGGGGAGCCGGAGAGGGAACTCAGTCCCGAGGACGAAGTCTGGGCGGCGCAACCGGACGTCCAGCGCGCGCTGACTGCCATACGCGATGCCACCCATTATGAAGGGGCGCTCTTGCCGGACGCCAATATCGAACTCGCCCTCGGACTGGATTCCCTGGAGCGCGTCGAACTTCTGTCTCAAATGGAAAATGTGTTCTCCTCCAGTGTCCCCGATGATTTGGCCAGTGGAATTTACACGGTTCGGGAACTGGTCGAAGCCGTGCTGGCCTCCCGCGGTGAGGGCGAAAGCGGACAGCAAGCCGGCGACACTTGGGGAGCTATGCTGCAAGGCACACCCCAGGAAGATCCCGAGTTACAGGCACTGCTCAAGCCAAAGCGGTTGGTGGCGCCGGGCCTGTTTGCCCTTCTGAAAATAATCCATGTGGCCTCCCGGGTCCTTTTCCGCTTCCAGGTAAGAGGAAAAAACAACTTTCCGTCCGAGGGGCCCTTTATCCTCTCGCCCAACCACCAGAGTTACCTGGACGCGTTCCTGCTGGTCAGCGTCCTTCCGTACTCGACGTTTCGCCGGACTTTTTTTGTGGGAGCCAGCGAGTATTTTGAAACTCCCCTGATGAAACGGCTGGCGCGCATGGCCAACATCATCCCGGTGGACCCAGACGCCAACCTGCTCCGGGCAATGCAGGCCGGGGCCTTCGGCCTTCGCAACGGCAAAGTGCTGATCCTTTTCCCGGAGGGAGAACGGACCATCGACGGCAAGGTCAAAAAATTCAAAAAAGGCGCCCCTATCCTTTCTCTGAATCTCGGAGTTCCGATTGTCCCGGTGGCGCTGCAGGGTCTGTTTGAGGTCTGGCCGCGTGGACGGGCTTTCCAGGGTTTTTCTCCGGTGCGAATGGAGTTTGGTCAACCGTTACTAGCGGGAGCCGATCTCTCGCAAGGCATCACGCAGGCGGAAGCCGAGACACTCTATGCCCGCAAGACCAGTGAGTTGCGCGAGGCCGTCGAGGAACTCTGGCTGGCCTTGGTCCGCCAGGCGTCCTGAAACCCTGAGAGGGCTGTGATGCCTCTCCGCCCCCAACAACCGTATAAAATTCAGCAGTTTAAGTAAACTTTTACTTGACCGAACCGCCGCTCTCCCGTAAAATCACGTAGATAATGCTAAGACCCTCGATTGTCGATATTTATGGCGTGTGGGGCGCTTGGGCACATTCCGGGTGAGGGTGCAGGAGATACATGCCATGAAAGCATTTGCAAGCCGAGGCCTGATCTTACTCATTCTCGCCGGGCTGGTTTTTGTCACCGGATGCAAAGAAATAGTCGGCGGCCTTCCACCTTGCCCCTCCTGCGCGCCCGGTATTACTGCTTTACCTCTGGGGGCGTTAAACCGTCTTTACGATTTTCGGCTTAGGGTGAACGACCAGCTCGGGAGCGATTGGTTAGTTATTTCCGGGAGTCCTCCTGCAGGTATTACCCTGGATCGCAACGGTGTGGTTAGCGGCACCCCTACGGAAGTAGGGATATTTAACTTTGTTGTAACCGTTTCGAACGGAGGGCAAACCAACACCGCCGCTATCACCCTGGAGATTGCTGACTCCCTGGCCCTTGGGTTCGGCACTTTGTCCTCGGGATTTCTGCGCACTGCTTACTCCCAGATATTGATCGCCACAGGAGGAATCCCCGGCTACACTTGGGCGATTACGACACCTGCAACGGATCCGGCCGGTCTCGACATTACCGATGCTGGGCCTGGCAATGCTACCTACGGCGGCACGCCCAGCCAGGCAGGGCTTTTTACCTTCACGGTGAGTATTACCGATACCGGCAACGCAGCTGTGGCCCCGATTACCATCACCGGACCGATTACTCTGGCTATTTTCGGGGAACCGGCGGCCTTCGTAGTGAACGACGGCGCTCCGGGCAGCGTGCAGGTGGTAGACATAACCGACCCGGCGTTCCCCACACTCGGCACCATTGGCGTCGGGAACAGTCCCCGGGAAATA
>CBDUYQ010000154.1:0-3899 GCA_965371475.1 uncultured bacterium | reverse complement strand
GCTGGCTCCATCGGCACAGACGGACGAAGAAAGCAATGGACTATCCATTAGAACCGTTCCACAATTCGGGGCGAGGCGGCGAAATGTAATTTCCGTTGCCCGCTAGCGCAGGGAAACCAACTTTCCTGCACCCGCCCCGTGGACTGTGCTTTTGCCACGGGCTTTTTTGTGTTCACTGCCGCCGAAAACCCGCGTTGAGCTTTGTTGAGTTTGAGGTAGAGCATGCTGCACGCGACAGAACTTTTGGACGCCAGCGTTTATGACGCCGACAGCAACTACGTGGGCCGTGTACGCGACCTCTGCCTGGTACCTTCCGAGCAGCCCGCCCGCATTGCCCGGCTGGTGATTACCCGTGGTAAATATCAACCCCTGGTCGCTCGGTACGATCAGGTCGCATCGGTAGCGCCTGGCACCATCCGGCTCAATATTGGTGAATTGCGTCTGGCTACCTACGTTCCCGACGAGAGCTGGCTGACAGCCCGCAAAGACCTGCTCGACCGTCAGATTATCGATACCGCAGGGCGAAAGGTGGTGCGCGTGAACGACCTGACTCTCACCGAGCGCGCTCTCCCCAGTCACACTGAAATTTTGGTAACGCAGGTGGATGTGGGACTGGCGGGGGCCCTGCGCCGATTGCTCAAGGGGGTGGCCTCACCCGGCTGGTTGCGGATGGTGCAAAAGAAGATTCCGTCCCGCGTAATTCCCTGGGAGGCAGTGGACGTTATCGAGACCGACCCGCTCCGCCGCGTCAAACTTCGTCTGCCCGAATCCAAGCTGAAAGAACTCCACCCGGCCGACATCGCCGACATCATTGAGGACCTTGCGCCGGGCCAGCGGGAGGCCGTCATTGAAACGCTCGACGACACTACCGCCGCCGAAACGTTGGAGGAGGTCGAGGACTCCATCCAGGTTCGGATTCTTGAAAACCTCGACCGGGAGCGGATTACTCACATCCTCGAAGAGATGCACCGGGACGAGGCCGTGGACGCTCTGGCGGAAATGTCGGCTGAGACCGCCGCGCAAGTATTGCAGGACATGGATCGGCAGGACGCCGGCGAACTGGAAACCCTGTTGCAATTCGAACAGGACACCGCTGGCGGCATGATGACCACCGAGGTGTTTGCCCTGGAGGAAACCGGAACCGTGGCCGACGCCATTACCGCTTTACGCAAGGGACAGGAAGAGGACGAACTGGAGTTCGTCGATACGCTCCACCTGCAAAACGCCGCCGGGGTTTTAACCGGCACGATTTCGCTGGACCGGCTCCTGGTCGGCGAACCCGGCAAACCGCTTAAGGAGCTCCTGGATGAGCAACTGGTGTTTGCCGAGACCGTCGCCACGGAAAAAGAGGTCATGGAACTGTTTGACAAGTACAACCTGCGCTCGCTGCCCATTGTGGACGAGAATCAGAAGCTGGCAGGGGTAGTGACGGTGGACGACATTGTGAGCCGGTTATGGCAACGACAAAGCTGAACAACTTGATAGCCAGGATTCCCCGGACCCGGGGGCGGCTGCGGCTGTGGCGGCGTCAGATATTTTTCTTTTTTGCCGTGATTGGTCCGGGACTGATTACTTCCAACGTTGATAACGACGCCGGGGGAATCTACACCTATTCGCAGGCCGGCGCGCAGTTCGGTTACCTGCTGTTGTGGACCATCATCCCGATGACGGTAATCCTGTTCATCACGGAGGAGATGGCTGCCCGGCTGGGCGTATTCACTGGCAAAGGCCTGTCGGACTTAATCCGCGAGGAGTTCGGCTTTCGGGTGACGTTCTTCTTAATGGGGGCCGTGCTGGTTGTTGCCATGGGGAACGTGCTGGCCGAGTTTGCCGGCGTAGCGGCCAGCCTGGAACTCTTTGGCATCAGCAAATACTTCTCGGTGCCGATTGCGGCTTTTCTGGTTTGGGTCCTGGTAATCAAAGGCACTTACAAGGTAGTGGAAAAGATATTCTTGGTGGCGTGTCTTTTTTATCTCTCCTATTTGTTTTCGGCGTTTCTGGCCAAACCGGATTGGATGGATGCAGCCTACTATACCGTTAGGCCGACCATTGACTGGCGGCCCAGCTATCTCGTGTTGCTGCTGGCATTGATTGGTTCAACCATCGCTCCGTGGCAACACTTTTATCTGCAGGCAACGGTGGTGGAGAAGGGCGTCCCCAAAGAACGGTACTGGGAAACCCGCATGGACGTTCTGCTGGGAAGCATCACCTGTATGGCTGTGGTGTTTTTTATCATCGTTAGCGCCGCGGCCACGCTCCATGCCAACGGGATAACGCAAATCAAGGACGCCGCCGCAGCGGCGGCCGCCCTGGAGCCGTTTGCCGGACCCTATGCTTCCACCCTGTTCGCTTTTGGCCTGCTCAACGCCTCACTCTTCGCCGCCTCTATTCTCCCTCTGTCTACCACCTATGTAATTTGCGAAGGGTTGGGGGTCGAGTCCGGGCTGGACAAAGAATTTCGCGAGGCGCCGTTTTTTTACTGGCTCTATACAGCGTTGATTGTGGTGGGAGCGGGCTTGATTCTTCTGCCCGGCATGCCGCTGGTCCGCATTATGGTCCTCTCGCAGGCGGTGAACGCCTTTCTTCTGCCGGTCGTGCTGGTTTTTATGCTTCTGCTGATTAACCGCACCGACCTGATGGGGCAGAACCGCAATTCCGGCCTGGCCAACTTCGTTACCTGGGGGACCGTGATTGTGGTCAGCGGACTCACGCTCCTTCTGGCCGTTATGGGTATGTTGGGTTTTTCGGGCGCTTCCCAACTGCCGCCCGGCTGATGGCACAATTTGCTTGAGATTTCCCGGTATGTTACGGTGAGTACATTGCAGGCTTATGGCGAAAACAAAAAATCCATTCAGGACAAACAGCCCGGAAGCGGCTCTGTGGGAACAGATTGACGCCTCTGCGCTTCCGCGCCATATTGCCATCATCATGGACGGGAACGGACGCTGGGCCCAACAGCGCAACAAGGTCCGCTTGGCCGGGCACCGCGCCGGTGTGCAGGCTACGCGAAGGATCGTCAAAGCCTGCGCCAAAATGGGTATCTCCCACCTGACGCTGTATGCTTTCTCGCTCGACAACTGGAAACGTCCGGCCGAGGAAGTCGGATTCCTCATGGGTCTGCTGCGCCAGTACGTCCGGCGCGAGTTGAGCTATATGAAGCGCAACAACGTGCGGCTCCGCGTTATCGGCCGCTGGCGGGAGTTGCCACAGGAAGTGGTGAGCGATGTCGCCCGGGCCATGGAAGAGACGCGGGAGAACAACGGCCTGGAGGTAGTAGTGGCGCTCAACTACACCGGGCGGGCGGAAATTGTCGATGCCGTTAGGGAAATCCTTGCGCAGAAACGCGACGACGATGAGTTGGCTGTAAGCGAAGAGGACATTACCCGGCGGCTCTACGCGCCCGACCTGCCCGACCCCGACCTGCTCATTCGCACCAGCGGGGAAGAACGGGTCAGCAACTTTCTCCTCTGGCAGATCGCCTACACGGAATTCCTGGTAACGGACACCCTCTGGCCCGATTTTGACACCCTGCACCTGCTCGAAGCCATCCGGGACTACCAGCAACGCGAACGGCGGTATGGCGGCCTTTCCTCTTCTGAAGAAACCCCGGATTCCACTCGCACCGTTCTGAAGGATTAACCTTGGCGACTAACACCCAGTGTCTTGCATGAAACTCGTCCGATGAATTCCCTTACCCGAAGAGTCCTTACCGCCGCTGCCCTTATCCCCGTTGTTCTGGGCCTGATATTTTTTGCTCCGGGATGGCTGTTTCTGCTCGGGCTGGCGCCGGTGGTTTACCTCGGCTTGTGGGAGTACCTGGAATTGGTTGGACGCATAGGACCCTCTCCGTCCCGGCTGCCGGTGTATGGTATCGGCCTGGCGCTGCTTGCTGTGGGCTA
>CBDUYQ010000153.1:0-3944 GCA_965371475.1 uncultured bacterium | reverse complement strand
GGCAAACGAAGAATCTGCTTTTCTCCGTGCTCTCTTGCCTGCCTGTCGCAGACAGGACCCCTGTGATTCCAGCCCCTAGTTCCCCTTCTCCCCAATCGGACTCCCCGGCGGGGTCTCCCGGGGCTTCGAACGTTTGGTCACAGCGCCGGGCCGCTCCAGAAAACGCCGGATGTCCCGCACGGCCATCTGCCGCATGGCCTCACCCTGGGTATCGGGGTGTTCCCGGTCGCGGATGTCATCCAGCAGGTCGGCCAGTACCCACTCCGCCACCGCGCGCACCTCGACGGTGGCCTCCTGGTCCGCCGCCAGTTCGAGTAACCCGTCGAGCACCGTGCGCTGCACCACCCGCTGCAACGCGCCTTCCTTTTCCTCCTTCGACCACTGCTGGTTCCAGGTGGCGTCGAGCAGATGCCCGATGGTCTCCTGCAAGCCCAATGCCTCCGGGCCTTCCAGCCCGAACGCCACCAGCCGGGCGGTCCGGCGCCGGTTGAGAATCCCTCCGACTATCGTCGCCGCCAGACTGCGTGCCGCGCCCAGTTCGTCGAACGCCGGCCAGGTATCGGAAGCAAACCGCTCGTTGGTGACGGTGCTGCTGTACCCGTAGGGCGGCGGCGCTAATAATTTCCGAACCGATGGCGGCAGGCGGAGCGCGTCCGGCTGCAACGCCTCCCCCAATATCCGCAGCGCTTCGCGCTGCTTCTCCGCGTCAATCGCCTGTGTCGGCTCCTGCCCGTCTCCCCGGACGGCATAGGCATACTCCATCCCGCCCACCACCTTGGTGGCGCGCTCCAGGGCAAAACGGTGGTGGTAATAGACCGGCGCCAGGCGCTCCTCCAGCAGCCAGAGCGGCTCCCCGGCCTCGATTGCAGAATCAGAAAACGCCGCCAGCAACGCCGCCCGGACCTCGACCGTGTTCTGCAAGTCCTGCAACGGGTCGGCCTGGTTATCCCAGAGTTGCGCCCTCGGGTCGGAACCGGCAATCGGGCGGGCATCCCGGTCAGAGAGGAAAACCATCCCGCGCCGCAGTCCGTCCTCCACAAGTTTTTTTAGTTCCGCCTCTTCCCGGCCCGGAGCAAACACCGAATAGGCATAGGCTATCGCAAAGGCGTCATAGTCGCCCGGACCGGGCCGGTAAGCCTCCGACAAATCCACCTGCCCGTTTTTCAGTTGCACAAAGGGCGCGGGGTAGTCCATCACCGAAGCCCGTCCGTAGGTGCTGGCGGCGAAGTTGTGCGCCAGCCCCAGCGTGTGCCCCACCTCGTGCGCCGCCAGTTGCCGCGCCCGTGCCAGCACAAACTCCTCCGCCGAGGTATTCGGGTCGAGGCCGGCCACCCAACTGCCCAGCCCTCCTGCGGCGGCGTGGCATTCGAAGAACGAATACTCCGTTCCGGTTACTGCACTCTCTGCCAACCCCGCCCAGAGGTTGTAGTCGGTCCGCTGCCGGTGGGAGTCAAAGAACACCACCGCCTTCAGAATCTCGCCGCTGCGCGGGTCGGTCACCGCACCGCCCCACGACCAGCCCCGGTCGGCGCGGTGCCCCCACTGGATAATCGAATAACGGATGTCGCGCGGGTCGGCCTCTGCCGGAAGGTCGCGCACCTCATACGCGCCCCGGAAGCCCGCCGACTCGAAAACCTTGTTCCACCACAGCGCCCCTTCCCGCACCGCGCGACGGATGGGTTCCGGCATGGCCGGGTCAAGGTAATAGACAATCGGCGCAACCGGCGCACTCAGCTTCGCCGCCGGGTCGGCCTTCTCCAGCCGCCAGCGGCGTATCGAGCGGCGGTCCAGCCTACCGCCAAACCCCTGCGCATAGTCGTTAAATTGCAGCGGCAGGTTTCCCACCCGCGGGTCGAACCGGCGGCGTGGCATCGGCGTTGCCGGCAACTGCACAAAGGAGTGGTGTACCCGCAGGCTGACCGCTTGGCCGTCAGGTGAAACCTGCCGCACCAGCCTCCCCGGCTCGTCGCTCGAGAAGGTCAACAACGCTTCCACTTCCGTGTTCATCGGGAAAACTTTCGTCCTCGGCAGGTGGATGACGCTGCGGTCTTTCTGGTCCAGCCGGAACTTCCCCTGCCCGGCGCGCTGTAACTGCCCGGCGATGTTGGTGGCGTCGCGGGTGAAGAAGAGCGTAGCGTCCACCAGCACGCGCCCGCCCTCTTCGGCCTGGATTTCCCAGCCGCGCAGCACGGATTGGGGAAACTGGTCTTCCACCCCTTGCCGTAATGCGGCGTTTTCCGTCTGGGCGCGGTAGCGGGTATTCTGCTCCACCAGCAACACACGCGGGCCCACACGCTCGAACCGGACCAGCGCCTGGTTGGTGCCGCCGCGGTCGATACCCACCGGGTTCGAGCCCAGCCCGGAGGCCTGCGAAGCCACATAGAGCAGGTCTTCCCCAAAGCGGCCCACCTCCATATAGAGCTTGCCCGTCTTGCCGTCCCAGCAGAGTGGAACAAAACCCGGCTGGCACTCCATCCCGGCGGTAAACTCGGCAATCGTTTTACCGTCGGTCCCCGCGGCTCCCGTCAGAGCGCCTGCGCCCAGCACCAGCGCCATCACTCCGCAAACAATTCTTCCCGCCTGCATGCCTCTCATGTCTTCTCCTTACCTCTTCGTGAAATAAATATTCTTTACCCGGCCGGTCTCCACACGAAAACCTGCCACCCCGCCTTCCGGGTTCCGCTCAAAATGTAACTGTAAAGATCGGAGCCGAAATTTGTCCGGCCCGGTTGCCTGCAACGCGCCCTCCGGCGCATTCCGGTTTCGGAGGTACAGCTTGCCCTCCTCGGCTGCCAGCTTGTAGGTGACCTCCAGCTCTTCGCTGTAATACTCCCCGGCAAATTCCTCGGGAGAAAAGTTGACGGCCGGTTCCGAACTGCCGTCCTCGCTCTCCCGGCGGGCACGCTCCGCCTCAGGTTTGGCGGGCTCCATCTGGTCTCCCAGATAAATATCCGCCACCCGTTGCGCCAGCCGGCCCGGGTTGGTCCGGCTCAGATTACAAAGGACCACCACCGAAAAACTCTGCTCCGGAAAACGCAGCGTCGCCGCCCGGAAACCCACGAACGAACCGCCGTGCCCCACCGTCCGCAGTCCTCGATATTGGCTGACCCGCAACCCGAAGGCGTAATCCTGTTCTTTTCCGCTGTTGAAGCGGCCCGGCGTTTCAACCAACTGGATTAACCCCCGCCCGCGCTTCCCCAGCTTGTTGTGGTAAAAATTCTGGTCCCACAGCAACATGTCGCGCATGGTGGTGTAAACCCCGCCGTCGCCCACCATGCCCAGCGTAGTCTCGTTTATACGAAAGCCGCCCTCTTCCTTCGGGGAATGGCCCGATGCCCGGTTTTTCACTATATGCGTGTAATCATCGTGGAAGTGCGTGTCTTTCATCCCCAGCGGCCCGAACATATTTTCTTCGGCAAACTCCCGCAACGTCTGTCCCGACGCCCGCAGGACAATCTGCGAAAGCAGGAAGTAACCCGCGTTGCTGTAGAGGAACTCCGACCCCGGCGCAAAGTTCAATTCCTTCTGCCGCGCCAGCTTGTTCACAACATCCCCGTCAGTGTAGTGATCGTCATTACCGTACCCGGCCAATGCCATCAGTTCCAGGTAATCGCGCACGCCGCTGGTGTGGTGAATCAGGTGCCGGACCGTAACCGGCTGCCCCGTTACCAACTGCCCGTAGTCCGGCATCTCCGGCAGGTACAGGCGGATGTTGTCGTCGAGGGAAATCTTGCCTTGCTCAGCCAGCAGCGCCGCCGCCACAGCGGTGAACTGCTTCGAGACCGACCCGGTGCGGAACACGGAGGACGCAGTAATCGGTATTCCGTACTCCAGGTTGGCCATCCCGTAGCCGCGCTCATAGATAAGCCTTCCGTCGCGGATGACCCCCAGTCCGCACCCGGGCGAGTCCTGACGGTCGTACTCGGCAAAAACCTTGTCCACCT
>CBDUYQ010000152.1:0-3944 GCA_965371475.1 uncultured bacterium | reverse complement strand
CGGCAGGAAGCCGAAGACCAGCGTGGCGTCATCCCAGAACCAGAAGTCCTGGTGCAGGACGGCCAGCACAAAGATAGCGAAATAAACAGCCTTTTTCTTCATTTCTTCATGGGCGGGATGCCCTCAAGAGTTCAAAACCCCCGGTAGATTGCCTGCCGCTTTTCCGTACCCGTTTCAACTTTCTCCCTCGTCACATACATATGGAGTTACGATTTACCCGGTAAGACTCAGATTGACCGCTACCAGGTACAACCTGCCGAGGCAAAGAAGAGATGATGCGTGCATCAGATTGCAAAAGTCAAGGCGGGTTGTTAGTCTAAGATCCCAACGGTGAGAATTGCCTTCCGAAGATGAGGAGAAGCAGAAAGAATGATACCCAGTGGCAGTTTTGTGAGTATTCGATTGTTCGCCGGCAGAGCGGGCTTGTGCTTTCTCTGGCTGGCTGCGTGGGGCGTGACACCTCTGGCTGCGCAGACCACCAGCACCATTACGGGAACGGTAACTGACAGTAGCGGAGCCGTCCTCGTGGGCGTACAGGTGACCGCCCGCCACGGTGAAACCGGCGCCACCCGTACCGGCGAAACGGGAGCGGAAGGCAGGTACGTACTGCCCGCCATGCCGGTGGGGGTGTATGAGCTCCGGGCCGAACACACCGGGTTCAAGCCGTTGGTGCAGGAAGGGATCAGGGCGGTAGTGGGTGAGACCGCCGTGATTGATTTTGAACTCCCAGTGGGCGCCCTGGGGCAGGTGGTGACCGTCCAGGCAGAGCCGTCTCTGGTCAACCTCCAGTCAGGGGAGTTGAGCTACCTGGTCGGGGAAGAGGCCATCCAGCAGCTTCCTTTGAACGGACGAAACTACACCGACCTGGCGCTCCTGCAACCGGGGGTGGTGGCCTTCCAGCAGCGCGACGGCGGCTCCGTGGTGGCCCACGGTCTGGGGACGATTGTTAACGGGCGCGACCCGCGCTCGAACGTCTATCTGCTCGATGGCACCCCGCAGAACGACTTCACCAACGGCCCGGCGGGCAGCGCCGCCGGTACCGCGCTGGGCATGGAAACCGTCCGGGAGTTCCGCGTCGAAGTGAATGCCTACAGCGCGGAGTTCGGACGCAACGGCGGCGGGCAGATAAACGTCCTGACCAAGTCCGGTGGCAACGACCTCCACGGCAGCCTGTACTACTTCCACCGCAACGACAATTTTGACGCGCGGAATTTTTTTGACCGGGCGGAAGTTCCGGAGTTCAAACGGAACCAGTTCGGCGCCACGGTGGGCGGACCGCTGCGAGAGAACAAGACGTTTTTCTTTGTGGGGTACGAGGCGTTGCGGGAGGATCTGGGCCGCACGATTTCTACGGTAGTGCCGGATGACAACGCTCGCCTGGGAATCTTGCCCACCGGCACGGTACCCATTGACCCGGCTGTGCAGCCCTACCTGCTGGAGTTTCCGGTGGCGAACGGTCCTGTCATCGGCGGGGGGCTGGCGTCCCACACCTTCGGCTTCAACCAGACCATCGACCAGGACTTCTTCCAGTTGCGGGTGGACCACGAGTTCAGCCCGAACCAGCGTTTCTTCGGGCGCTATACCATCGACGACGCCGGGCAGGACCTCCCCACGGATTTTCCGCAGTTCCCCCGCTCCTTTATTTCGCGCAACCAGTTTTTTACCGGGGAGTACCAGTACATCGCTTCGTCTTCCACGCTGCACACCGCCCGTCTCAACTTCAGCCGCACGCGCATCGGGCAGGATGTGGAGGTGAACACCGCCACCACCCTTCCGCCGTTTGTTCCGGGGCGGCCGACCCTGGGAGATATAAATATCGGAGGCATTCCCCGCTTCGGGCCGCAGATTTCGATTGACGTCTCGCTGGTGCAGAATGTGATGGGTGGCGAGTACAGCCTGACGCTGGTCCGGGGCCGCCACCAGTGGAAGTTCGGCGGGCTGGCGGAACGCTACCAGGACAACATGTTCAACCCCACCTTTTCACGCGGGCTGTTTATTTTCCCCAACCTGGAACGGTTTCTGACCAACCAGCCTTTGCGGTTCATCGGATTGACGCCGGTGGGAGAGCTGGACCGCTACTGGCGGTTCACCCTGTTCGGCGGTTACGCGCAGGATAGCTGGCGGGTACATCCCCGGCTGACTTTCGATTATGGCGTTCGCTACGAATTTGCCACCGTCCCCCAGGAACTCCGCGGACGGGATACCGCCTTGCTCAGCCTGACCGACACCACGCTGGCGCTGGGCAAGCTCTACAATAATCCCACCAAGAAAAACATTTCCCCCCGCATCGGTCTGGCCTGGGATGTGTTCGGCAGTGGAAGGACATCGCTCCGCAGCGGGTACGGTTGGTATTTCAACACCAACAACCAGCAGAACCTGATCGTCACCATCACCAACCCGCCCTTCACCCCCCGGTTTATCATCGGCGGGGCGGCGTTTCCGGTTCCGGATTTCAGCACCGGCAGCGGCAACTCTATCCGCCCCATTGAAATGAACCTGAAAAACCCGAACGTCCACCACTGGAACCTGAGTGTCCAGCAGCAGCTTTGGGCGGACACGGTAGTGACGGCGGGGTACGCCGGGTCGCGGGGCATCCACCTGTTGCGCAGCGGCGATGTGAACACCGCTATCCCGGATATACTGCCCGATGGCAGCGTGTTCTACCCGGTGGGCGGCCCGCGGCGGAACCCGGCCTTCAGCACCATCGAGATGAAGCGCAGCGACGGGAATTCCTGGTACCACGCTTTGCTGGTTGAAGTCCGGCGGCAGTGGAGCCGGGGCTTCACGTTCCAGTCGTCTTACACCTTCTCGCGCAATATTGACACCACCCAGGCCTCGACGTTTTTTTCCGACGCCACCAATGGGACCACCTCGACCATGCCTGAGGTCCCCGGCGGGACTTACAACAAGGGACTGGCGGATTACCACGCCAAGCACAACTGGGTGATGAACTTCACCTGGCAGGTCCCTTTTGGCCAAAATCTGACGGGCGTTACCGAAAAAATTCTGAATGGCTGGCAGGTGTCAGGCATCGCCAATGTACGCAGCGGCAACCCGCTGACGCTGTTTGTATCGCGGAACCGGTCGCGCTCACTCTGGTCGCCTTCGTTGGGGCCGGGGCTGGGGGTGGACCGGCCCAACTTCGCGCCGGGCCGCACCGCCGCCAGCGCCGTCCTGGGTGGCCCGGATGGGTACTTCGACCCGACAGCGTTCGAATTGCAGGAAGCGGGCCGTCTGGGCAATATGGGCCGGGGCGCGCTGACGGGGCCCAATCTGCGCACCTTCGACCTCTCCTTGCAGAAAGAGATCGAGTCCTGGTCGGAGGAGGTTACCCTTCAGTTCCGTGCGGAGTTTTTCAACCTGTTCAACCGCGCGAACTTCGGCACCCCGAACCTGCTGGCCTTTGCGGGATTGGCAGACGGGGAGCAGCCGTTGCCGACGCTGGGGCGGATTCGCTCCACGGTAACCTCCTCGCGGCAAATTCAGTTGGGCATACGGCTGGAATTCTAGTAAGATTTCCGCGAAAACAATCCACAGAGTAAACAGGGGGCTTCTATGATTTGGGTACTGTTCGCAGCCGGCGCCGCATTGGCTTGGGGGATCTACGGTCCCACACTTCACAAAGCGCAGATGGTTTTTGGTAATCCCTTGAAGGCGTTTCTCATGGTGGGCTTCGCCTATTTTCTGGTTGCCGTTTTAGTGCCGATGGGAAGTTTGTGGCAGCAGGGGGAACTGAAGGGTTTTCCCGGTACCGGCATACTGGCCGGGCTGGCTGCCGGGGCGCTGGGCGCTGCCGGAGCGATTTGCATTATCTGGTCGTTCAAGTCCGGTGGGACGCCGCTCTACGTGATGCCGCTGGTCTTCGGCGGAGCGCCGCTGGTGAATGTTTTGATTTCCCTGGCGACCCACCCGCCCAAAACAGCGCCGAACCCGCTGCTCTATGC
>CBDUYQ010000151.1:0-3960 GCA_965371475.1 uncultured bacterium | reverse complement strand
GACCGCGGCCTCTCCCCCTACCGCCGCAAGATGAAGACCGAACAACTGGCGCTGATTGAAAACCAGTTCCTGCAAAAGAAACTTTTTGAACGGCTCCGCCTGCCGCGTTTGAGTCTCTTCTACCTGATCCCCGCAACAGCCACACACACGGATAAAACCTGATGACTGAAACCAACCTCACGCTCGAAATCCAAAAGCTGGTCTATGGCGGCGAAGGCCTGGCCTTCCACGACGGCAAGCCGGTCTTTGTTCCGTTTGTCCTGCCCGGCGAAGTGGTGGAAGCCTTTGCCGTGCAAAAGTCGCGCAAGCTGGTGCGTGCGCGGCTGGCCAACGTGGAAAAGCCCGCGGAGGCACGCATCGAACCCGCCTGCCCGCACTTCACCCACTGCGGCGGCTGCCACTACCAGCACATGAGCTATGAGGACCAATTGCAGTTGAAGGTCGATATCCTGATCGAGCAGTTGCAACGCTTGGGCAAGATTACCTGGGAAGACGAAATCCCGGTGCATTCCGGCGAGCCGTGGAACTACCGCAACCGTATCCAACTTAAGCTGGCCCCCCACCCTACCCAAGCCGACACCTTGCAGGTGGGCTTTCATCGTCTCGGCTCGCACTCGCTCTGGGCGGTAGACCGCTGCCCCATCAGCTCTCCCAAGCTGAATGAACTGATTGAAGTCCTCAACCGTTTGAGCACCGAGCAGCGGCTGCCGATGAGTCTGCGCGGGCTGGAAGCCTTTGTGGACGACCGCGACGAGTCACTCTGGCTCACGCTCGCCGCCCCGGCGTTCGACTTCGAGCAGGAACCGCTGACTGAACTGCTCCGCACCGAAATCAGCGGCGTCCTCTCGCTCCAGTACCACGAACTCTCCACCAGCAGGAGGGTCACCGACGGGCTGGGCTGGAACTACTGGCACACAGGCGCGCACCGCTGGCGCATCGGCCACCAGTCGTTCTTTCAGGTCAACCGGCACATGACCGGCAAGGTGCTGGAACGGGTGACGCACAGCCTGGAGGGCTTGAAAGGAAAGGTGGCGCTCGACCTCTACGCCGGGGTGGGACTCTTCACCCGCGCCCTGGCGGATAAGTTCACCCACGTCATCGCCGTGGAGGGCCAGGCCCTCGCCGCCGCCGACCTCAAAGCCAACACTGCCGACCTTGACGGCGTGGAAGTTCATGCCCGCGCGGTGGAAAAATACCTGGCCGGCTTCCCGGAAAAGTGCGACCTGGTTCTGCTCGACCCGCCTCGCGCCGGTCTTGGCAAAGGGGTGGTGGACGCCCTGCTGGAACTTGGCTCCCCGCGCCTGCTCTACCTCTCCTGCGACCCCTCTACCCTGGCGCGCGACTTAAGCCGCCTCATCCCCCGTTACCGCATAACCGGGCTGGAACTCTTCGACCTTTTCCCGCAGACCTTCCACATCGAAACCCTGGTCCGCCTCGAACGGGAAGACTAACTACCTTTCCCTCCCGGCCCGTGGTAGTGGTAAGCTTCGCACTCCATAAGGGGTGCACGGCTTTGCGCTTTCCCGTATTTCTGGTGGCCTTGGCGTATGCGGCGGGGTTGGCGGCCTTCTATCAGGTGGACGACTCCCCGCTGGTACTGCTCGGCCTGACTGTTGTTGTGATAGCGACGGGGGCGCTCTTCCTGCGGAGAGAGTACTCCCGCACCGCGCTTGCCTGCGTGCTCACCGGCTTCTTCCTGCTGGGCGGAGCGACCATACGGCTGGAAGAAGCGGCGATTCCCCCCTCGCGCGTCGACCGCCTGGCCGCCGCCGGCAAACTCAACCTGGCCGAAGCCGTGCGCGTGCGCGGCTGGCTCCGCCGCGACCCTTCCCGCCGCCACGGGCTCACCCGTCTGACCCTGGAACTCGAACGGGTGGAGCAGGGCGGAAAATCTTACCCGGCCTCCGGCGGTGTGCGGGTCTTATTCAGCCCGGCCAACGACGCTGCGTTCGGCGACAGGCTCCCGCCGCTCCGGTACGGTGACCGGATGGAACTGCTCCTGCACCTCCGCCCGCTGGTGCAGTATCAGAACCGGGGCAGCTTCAGCTGGCACGCTTACTGGAACCGGCAGGACATTTACTTCGATGGCACACTGCGCAGTGTCCTGTTGCTGGAACGGTTGCCTGTCCGGCGAGGAAATGCTTTCTTCGGCGCAACCCAACGGCTTCGCTCATTCCTGCTGCAACGGCTGGACGCGCTGGTGCCCGCAGGCGAGCCGCGCGACGTGCTGCACGCCATGCTGCTGGGCGACCGCGACGCACTCAGCCCCGACCTGAAAAAGAAATTCCGGCTCAGCGGCGGCTACCACGTGCTGGTGATTTCCGGGCTGCACGTCGGCATCATCGCGCTGTTTATTTTCTGGCTGCTGGGCCGCTTGCGCTTCAGCGAACTGCTCGCGTCTCTGGTCACCATCGCCCTGCTGGTGGTGTACCTCCTGATTGTCGAAGACCGTCCACCCACCGAGCGCGCCGTCTGGATGGTTTCGCTCTACCTGCTCTCGCGAATCTTTTTCCGAAAAGTACACCTTGCCAACCCCACCGGTCTGGCCGCCCTGCTCCTGTTGTTCGTCCACCCGACCTGGCTGTTCGACAGCAGCTTTCACTTCACTTTCAGCGCCGTCTTCCTGCTGGCCTTTCTGGGTGTGCCCTGGATGGAGCGCTATGCCGAGCCCTGGCTGGCTGCCACGCAATCCCTCGACGCCGAACACCGCGACGACCAACAGGCCGATCCCCGGCTGGCACAGTTCCGGCTCGACCTGCGTCACCTGGCCGCATTTCTTTCTCCCCTGTTCTTCTGGACGGCAGAAAAGGACAGGTCAGCGCGCCGCCTGGTGGTGGGAACCGCCCGCACCGGATTGCGGGCGTGGGAATACTTCCTGATTTCCTTCGCCATCCACCTCGGCTTTCTCGCTCTGATTCCGTACACCTTCCAGCAAATGATCTGGTCCGGGTTGCTGACAAACATTTTGCTGGTGCCGCTGGTGGGTGTGATTGTGCCGTTGGGTCTGGCAACTCTGGTTCTTCCCTGGGTGGGGGACTTCTTTGCCCCCGCCCTCGTGCTGTTGGTCGAGGGTCTGGTGGCGCTAGTGAATTTTTTCTCTTCCCTGCCGCTCAACTACCGTGTTCCGCCCCCGCCGCTGTGGGTCCTGTTTCTCTACCTGTTGTGTCTGGCCGCGCTGGCTCTGGCGGTTAACTTCCGCTGGCGGCAACGCTTTCTATTACTCGCGCTGGTTCCGCTGTGGTTGCTGATTTCCCTGCATCCCTTCTCTCCGATACTCCCGAGCGGCGAGTTTGAAGTGACTGTGCTGGATGTGGGCCAGGGCGACGCCCTGTTTCTCTCTTTTCCGGACGGTTCCACCTGGCTGCTCGATGGCGGTGGCGGCCCGCGCGACATTCCCGCCGCCGAAGGGCAAGAGGAAAACGCCGAGCCGGTCAGGGTCGGACACGAAACCGGCAGCAGCGTGGTGGGCGCGTATCTGCGCAGCGCCCGTATCAAGCGGCTCGACAACATCTGGCTCAGCCACGCGCACCGGGACCACATGGCCGGCCTGGAACCTGTTCTCGATGAGTTTACTGTTGGAAAAGTACACGTTGGCTGGCCAACGGCTGAGCGGCCGCGCAACGCGGCTTTGCTCGGCTGGGCGGCGGAACATGGAATCCCGGTCCGCTCGCACCGGGCCGGAGAAACTTTTTTTGTCGGAGACGTCCGGGTGGAAATCCTCTGGCCCGCCGCAGACTATAAGCCGATAGAGGACTCTCTCAACAACGACTCGCTGGTGCTGCGGCTGTGCCGGTTCGAGCATTGCCTCCTGCTGCCCGGCGACATCGAACAGGACATCGAAAAAATTCTGGCTCGCAACCCTTCGGCGGCCGCCGCGCTGCTCAAGGTCCCTCACCACGGCGGCAGCAACGCCGCCACGGAGGAGTTTCTGGCAGCGGTCCGTCCGGAACTGGCGGTAAT
>CBDUYQ010000150.1:0-3970 GCA_965371475.1 uncultured bacterium | reverse complement strand
ACGCCGATTGAGCGCAACCGCTGCCGCATCGACTGGGTGGCCTCGTGGAACATCTTCCCCTGGCTTCCGGTCACGACCCTGCTGCGGCTCTTCGGCCGGGTGTTTATCGAGCAGGACCGCGACACCATGGTCAAGCAGGCGGTGGGCCTGAAGCACAGCCCGCAGTTGATGCTCATTGATGACGCTGACCGCCCGGCGAAATGGTACTTCCAACTCAAGGCCGCCTGCCTCAAGGCCCAGCAGACCGGCGGGCCTTTCGAGCACCCTATCGAGGGCCCGGTAACCCTGCGCTGGCGCAGCTAGAACGCTCCGTGGCGGGCTCCGCAGACCCCGGTGGGGGAGAGAGACTCACTGTCAAATTGACACTACCAGAAGCCTCCTCCGCTTCCCCCCGGAGCGGAATTCCGTTATACTTTTCGGATGTTCCAAGGAGGATTTGAGCGTTGTTAAGGATTCGTTTGACTCGCGTGGGAAAAAAGAAGCAGCCGACTTACCGCATCGTGGTGATAGACAAGAGAAACGCTCGTGACGGCTCGTTTGTTGAGATCGTGGGGCACTACAACCCCCGGCAGGACCCGGCCCTGATCAACCTGAAGACCGAACGGTTGCAGTACTGGCTTGGGAAAGGCGCTCAACCTTCTGACACCGTCCGCAGCTTCCTGCGCAAAGAAAAAATCGCTTAGGGATCAGAAGCACAACCGGTTTTCTATCGCATATTCCAGTTGAACCAGTTGAAAGATTTCCCGGGGGAGATTCACAGGGGAAATCGAGGGGGAGGGCGCTCATGAAGGATCTCGTCGAGCAGATTGCGAAAGTCCTGGTGGATAATCCCGATGAAGTGAAGGTGCAGGCCATCGAAGGTGAACAGGTCACCGTCCTGGAACTGCGCGTAAGCCCTGACGACCTGGGCAAGGTGATCGGCAAGCAGGGCCGCACCGCCCGGTCCATCCGTACCATTCTGAATGCCGCCGGCGTGAAGCTCAAGAAACGCTATACGCTGGAAATACTGGAATAACCTTGCCGCCACCGCCGGAAGCCGCCCGCCACCCGCCGCGGCCTGCGTGGCTTACCGTTGCCCGGATTACCCGCACCCGCGGCCTCCGTGGTGAAGTTGTTGCCCACCTGACTACCGACTTCCCCGAAGCCCTGGCCGAACGCAAAGAAGTTTTTCTATGGGATGGCGAAACCGAACCCCGCCGTGCGAAGGTCGTACGCACCCGCTTCCACAAGAACACCCTGCTCTTCCAGTTCGAAGGCATCAGCACCATCGAAGCTGCCGAGCCGCTGGTGGGGTTAGAAATACAGCTCCCGCGCACGGAAGCCACTCCGCTGCCCGCAGGTGCGCACTACCTGCATGACCTCACCGGGTGCCGCGTGGTCGAAGTTGGCACGGGAAACGAACTGGGCAAGGTCCGCGAAGTCGAAGGCACGCCGGGCAACTTCC
The DNA here is from genome assembly GCA_965371475.1 of uncultured bacterium. GTDB lineage: Bacteria > Acidobacteriota > Terriglobia > Acidiferrales > 2-02-FULL-67-57 > CBDUYQ01. Next base: position 2,526 of record CBDUYQ010000150.1, on the reverse strand, counting down.
GCCTGGCGGTTACCACACCGGAAGGAAAAGAGTTGCTGATTCCCTTCGCCGAGGAGTTCTGCCCCCGCATCGACACCGAAGCCAAAGTTATCGAAGTCACCCTGCCCGACGGCCTGCTCGATCTCTACTCGTAGCGCAGCGCCACCATCGGGTCGATACGGGTGGCGCGCACCGCCGGCCAGAGACAGGCTGCGAGAGCTACCCCGCTCAGCAGGAAGGCAACCACCGCCAGCGTAACGAGGTCTGTCGGGCTGATCCCAAAGACCAACGTCGCAAGCAGGGGTGTCGCCAGACGCGCTCCCAGTACCCCCAACGCGATGCCAACTCCCGCCAATACCAAACCCTGGCGGAGCACCATCCAGAGAATGCTGCTCCTTTGGGCGCCAATGGCCATTCGAATACCGATCTCCCGTGTGCGCCGACCCACGGCGTGAGACGTCACTCCATAGATGCCCACCGCCGCCAGCACCGCCGCCAGTGCCGCAAAGAGAATTCCCAACAACATGGTGAACTGTCTTCCGGCGGTAGAAAGCGCCACGTATTCTGTCATGGGTCGAACCTTCGAGAGCGCCAGGTTGGGATCCAGTTTCGTTACCTCTTCCCGAACGGTGGAGATTAATGTTCGGGGATCGCCCGCCGTGCGCAGGACGAAACTCTGGTGGCGGCGAGCCGACAAAGGATAGGGGATATAAATCTGCCCGCGAAGCTGGACGGCAAGGTCATGGTGGTGGATGTGTTTGATGACGCCGACAACTTCTGCCCAGTTGGTTTCAAAGTTCCCTTCCCGCATAAATTCCACCTGTAGACGTTTGCCGACAGCCTCCTCGCCGGGCCAGGTGCGCCGGGCCAAGGTTTCATCCACGACCACAACCGAGCGGCCGGCATCCTCGTCCAGGGAGTCATAAAACCTTCCCGCCAGCAACTTTGCCCCGATTGCCTCGAAGTAACCGGCGGCGGTAGCGCGGTGGTCGGCCATGGGGGAACTGCCATCAATCTGGGCGCCCTCGGGCGCAAACGGGCTGTACCAGTTGGGGAAGTCGTCGAGCGGAAGGTGCGAGATGGCGCCTACCGCTTCCACGCCGGACTGTTCGGAAAGACGCTCACGGAGTTGCCGGAAGAAGACAGTCCTGTCTGCATCGTTCCGGTACCGCGCCCGCGGCAAGCCAATCTCAAACGTCAGGACGTTCTCCGGCCGGAAGCCCGGGTCCACTGCCAGAAGCCGGATAAAGGTTTGCGCCAGCAGACCTGCCCCCATCAGCAGCACAAAGCCGAGGGCGATTTCTCCGACAACCAATCCCCCGCTCAGCCATCGCCGGCCCGTGCCCCGGGAATCTCTGGCTCCCTCCCGCAGAGATTCCATCAGGTTGACCCTTGCCGTTTCGATCACCGGCGCCAATCCGAACAGCACACCACTCAGAACGGTGACCGCCAAAGCGAACGTCAGGACCATCAGGTTCATCTCCGGCGCTGCCGAACGGGCGAGGTCGGCAGGCTGAAAGGTTGCCAGCACCCGCGAGCCAATCTCGCCCAAAGCCACTCCCGCTACACCACCCAAACCGGCCAGCAACAAACTCTCGGTCAACAGTTGACGAGCAATCCGCCCACGGCCTGCGCCCAGCGCCGATCGCAGGACCATCTCCTTCCGCCGGCTACTGGCCTTCGCCAGCAGCAGGTTGGCCACGTTCACACACGCAATCAGGAGAACTATCCCCACGCCGACAAACAACGCCAGCAAAGCCGGACGAATGTGCCGGACCGCATCCTGGTGCAGCGGCAAAACCTCAAAATCCGCTCCAGCGGAAGCAAATAGGGTGAAATCGCCGCGCAGACGTTCGGCAATAGCGGAGGCTTCCTGCTGCCCTTCTGAAGCATTGGCTTCAGTCTTGAGCCGCCCCAGAATCCTCAAGTAGTAGAGGTCAACTGGACCTGCATGGATATCGACGGCGAACGGCGTCCAAACCTGAATATCCTGTGGCACGCTGGCATCCGCCGGGAACGGCATCTGAAACCCTTCGGGCATTATCCCGGCAACGGTTACGCCGAAACCCTGAAACCGCACCGTTTTGCCCACAACACTCGTGTCGCCTCCGTACCGGCGCTGCCAAAGGCTGTGGCTCAGGATGACCGCCGCCGGACGCCCTCCCCCCTCTTCACTCGGCTCAAAGAAACGCCCGTAGGCGGGGTGAACGCCCAAAACATCAAGGAAATTGGTGGTCACCATACCCACCTTCACCTGTTCAGGGTCGCCGTCGCCGGTCAAGGTTCCGGTGGTGGCCCATATCCCGCCCAAATCCTGGAAGCGCTCGGTGTTTTCCCGCAGCGTGCGAAATTGCAGCGCGGAGGAAGGCAGGCGAGTGAGGCTTGCTGCTTCGTGTACCTGCCAAACAATCGTGAGTTCCTCCGGGTTGGGGTAAGGAAGTGGTTCGAGCAAAACTGCATTGACGACCGAAAAGATGGCGGTGTTGGCGCCGATGCCGAGTGCGAGCGTGAGAACCGCCACCGCGGTAAAGCCGGGGTTCTTGCGCA
>CBDUYQ010000149.1:0-4024 GCA_965371475.1 uncultured bacterium | reverse complement strand
AGCCCGAAGTTCCCAGCGCCGATGCTGGAAAAACCTTCTTCCCGCCGCTGCCGCCGCTCATAGGAGAAGAAAAAGAAGGTCTTGTCCTGGCTGATGGGTCCGCCCAGGGTCACCCCGCCCTGAAAGCGCGTGAAGGCCGGGTCGTCCACCGTGGAAAAGGGGTTGCGCGCATCGAACTTCCGGTTCCGGATAAACCCGAAGACGTTCCCATGCACGTCGTTGCCCCCGCCCTTGGTGACGATGTTGATAACCGCGCCCGAGGCCCGGCCGAACTCCGGCATGTAGCCACTGGTCACCATCTGGAACTCCTGCACGGCCTCTTGTGAAACGGTGGCGCGCACGCCGTTGACGGAGTTGTCGGTGGCGTCGGCGCCGTCCACGGAAATCTGGTTGGAACGCCCGCGCTGCCCGCCGAAGTTCAGTCCGCTGGTGGGCGCCGCCCCGATACTGGGCGCGCTGTCCCGCGCAGCACTCGAGGTCAACAGGGTAAAGTTCAGGTAGTCGCGCTGGTTGATGGGGAGGTTGTCAATCTGGTTGGCGGTGATGGTCTCGGTGACCGCCGTCCGCTGTGTTTCCACCAGAACGGAATCCGAGGTCACTACCACCGTCTCCTGCCCGGTCTGCAAGCCCATTTCGAAGTTCAGTTCCGCCCGCGTCCCGATGGAGAGTTCTACCTCCGGGTTCTGCTGCGTATTGAATCCGGTGGCCTGGACGATTACCTCATACCGGCCCGGCGGCAACGCCAGCAGGCTGTAAGAACCGTTGGCATCGGTGCTCACCGTCCGGGTGAGGTTGGTGGCCAGGTTACGCACAATCACCTGCGCCCCGGGGATACGCGCCCCCTGCGGGTCGGTTACCACACCGGCCAAGTCGGCAGCGTTGCTCTGCACCTGCGCGGCGACCGGAACCATCGGCCCCACGGCAAGACAAAACAAACACACTACGGCTACGAACACTAACCTTTCACGCATAATCGAGTTCCTCACTTTTACCGTTTACCGGTTCTATCAGGAAAAAGCCCCCTAACCTCAAATCCGGCGCCTTTTCCGAAATAACCTGATATTAAAGAATTTGTATACCATGACGCCCCAGCAAGCAAGGGAAATCGGAAAAAAGTATCCGGGCGGGGCTATCCAATGCCCCCAGCCCGCGCCGCTTCCAGCTTCCGGCGGAATACCGCCGGATCCACCCGGTGCCGCGCCACCTCCCTGCCATCGAGCAAAATTACGGGGATATCCAGCGCGTACTGCTCCCGCAGGGCCGGACCGCTTTCAAGGGAGACCACCCGGAAGGTAAACCCAAACTCATCGCGCAAGGACTCGATTGTCCGCCGGGCCACCTCGCAGAGATGACAACCCGCCTTCGTGTACAGTACAACTTCCATAGCGCCAGTGAGCTCTTCCCTGCGTCCTTAGTAAAGCGGTTCCTCGCGCCGCACGGTCCCGAACGTCCCCACATTGGCCAGCGTAAAGGAAAACCGGTACTCGTTCTCGCTCCGAACCGCCCCCAGTCCGAGGCGGCGGAACTCGAAGGCCATCCCACAGCAGTCCCAGTTGTAACTCATCTGCCCGATAAGATTCTGGAAAAAGTCGTTTTCGAGGTTCCAACTCAGCGCCGCCAGTCCGTTGAACCCGCGCCGGAAGGTTGATCCAAATTGCGTCTGCAACCGGAACTGGTTGGAGCGGGGCTGCAACAGAGTGTTATTGCGGGTAGCAAAATGTGTGGCCGAAATTTTTATCAACTCTGTCAGCTTCGTCCCCATCCGGACCCGGGTAGCTATCAGCTTCGATTTCAGCGTGTCGAAATCCACCCGGAAGTCCGCCTCGTGGCGCGCTCCGGAAACCCGGAGGTCCGAAATAATCGGTGAGAACCGCCGGGGACCGTCAGCAAAAGCAAACGGGGTCAGCGTCACCAGCGAAGCCACCACGTTCCGCTTGCCGTCCTGCAATGCCCCGCGGAGCGTGGGATCGAAAAAGTATTTCTGCCGCAGGGTCCAGCGAATCAATTCCCGTGCTTGGCCCGCACCGCTGCGCCGGAGAAAAAACCTCTGCGTCAGGCTGTACTCTACCTCATGCGTATCGGTTAGCAGGTCACGCTCGTCAAAACGGAGAATCTCCTCGAACTGCCGCACGCCGTTCAAGTATCGATAGGTTACCTGAGGCTCGATAACGTGCTTGAAGCGCGTTTCCCCGCCGCCGAAAATTCGTCCCAGCGAAGGAAACCCCAGCTCCACCTCCGCTTCCTGCGTAAACCGGGTAAGCCCCAGGTTGATAGCCGACTGGGTGGCCCCGTCAAACCGCGCGCCGTACCGGGTGGCCCGCACCCCGAACGTCGGCGTCAGGATGAAATACCCAAGCCGTATCGGCAAGGTCACGCGGTGCGAGACGTCAAGGCGCTGCACCTGTTCAGGTGTCTGGAACCGCGGCTCGGAGCGCCGCATCCCGGCCACCTGAGCATCCAGGCTGTAATAAATGGGAATCTTCTTCCCAACAGCCAGCAGGCTTGGCCGCCGGATAAACTCAATGCCGGGCACCGCCAGAATCGTCACCGAACTCTCCGGTATCGCGCTACGGAAGTTCTGGTACCGGCTGGCGAAAACATTGAGAGAGTTCGTGCCGGGGTTGGCCGTAAGAAAAACGTCCGAGCGAACCTCCGAGACGACCGCGGCATTAAACGTTTCGGCGAACCGCTGCCGGAAACGCAACGAACTCAGAAAGTTGATGTCGGCCACCCCGCGGACACCGTTCTTCCACCGGTTTTCCATCTGCACCCGGGCGGTTTGGCCGCTGACATCCACCCCCTGCAACACCCCCTGCAATGACAACTTACTGGCTTCCGCGCCGAAGTAACTGATTTGAACACGGCTCCCAGCCGTCGGGCGGGCGCGGAATTCACCCCGCTGCGTCCAGCCGCCGCGTTCAAAGACCCGCGCGCCCAGAGTCAAATCCGCATGCGGCCCCAAGACCTGGTAGTAACTCCCTCCCAGGTTCGGACCGCGCTGCGAGTCGTTGCCGAAGACGGGCATCAGGAAGCCGCTCTTGCGCGGCGTCTCGTCGGCGGAAAGCCACCAGTAGGGCATCACAAATATCGGTACGCCTTTGAGCAGAAACACCGCCCGGACGACCCGCACGTCCTTGCCCGGCCGAATGGTTGCCCGGGCCGCCTTCAGCCTCCACTTCGGGTTTCCCGGGTCGCAGTTGGTTACCCAGCCTTTGTGTATGAGGTAACTGTTGTCAGCCCGGCGCTCGACCCGCTCGGCCTCAAAGTAATAGGGGTTTTCAGTTACCAGGTTGGTGGAACTCGGTTTCGGAGCCACCCCGACTGTGCCCTGCACGTTGCGGAACTCGCCCACGCCCGAATTCAGGCGGTAACGCCCCTCACTGGCTTCGATGCGGTCGTCCCCCGTCTCAAACACCACGTTGCCCTGCGCCTCCACAATCCCCGCCGCCTCGTCATAGATGATTTCATCGGCGAAGAACCGCAGGCCCCGGTACCGGATCTCAACATGACCGTGGAGTGTGAAGACGCTGCCGGTCTTCTGCTGCTGGTCGGCCAGGATCACGATCCCGGAAGCGTCATCGGCGGCAGGTTCCTGGGCAACCGCTGTGGCGCCAGCACCCGGGAGCAGAATCAATAGTGCGAAGGTTGCCAATGCAATAGGCGGGACGATCTGCTCTCTTCGGATGAGCCCAGAAAGAAGCATACTCTCTCAAATTATAGTGCCCGCCCCGTTTAAGCAAGGGCGGCGGTTTGGAATATCCTGTTAGACTCGCAGGGACAAAGGAAAGATGGCTATCCGAAGCAAAAACCGGAAACGCGCCCAACTGGCCCGGCAAAAGGCCCGGCCCAACCGCCCGGAAGAGCGCCGCCAGATGCGCAAAATACTGCTGCAACTCCTCTGGGTCGGCTTCGGCCTGGGGGCCGTCTATTACTTCCTCCGCGACCCTGAAAACCAGCAGAACTGGATCGGCATCCTCGCCTGGCTCGCCATCTCCCTGGCCTGGTTCACGCATGTCGCCCTGCG
>CBDUYQ010000148.1:0-4032 GCA_965371475.1 uncultured bacterium | reverse complement strand
TCGAACTCGAAGTTGGCGGCGGCTTCGCGCATTTTGGCTTCCAGCTTCGGAATCAACTCCCGCACCTGAGCTTCGTCTTTGAACTCCTCGAAGTCGGTCTCATCGATGGTGACGGTCGAGTAGTCCGCTTCCACCATTTTCGCCAGCGCCATATCCACCGGCTTGCGAATCGACTCGGGGGTAATCCCGTGCTCGCGGTTGTACTCTTCCTGAACGGCACGGCGGCGGCTGGTCTCGTCCATCGCCTCGCGCATCGAGTTGGTGATGACGTCGGCATAGAGAATCGCCTTGCCCTCGATGTGGCGCGCCGCCCGGCCCATGGTTTGTATTAACGAGGTGCGCGAACGCAGGAAGCCTTCCTTATCCGCATCCAGAATGGCCACCAGCGAAACTTCCGGCAGGTCGAGCCCTTCGCGCAGCAGGTTGATGCCGATGAGCGCGTCGAACTCCCCCCGGCGCAGGTCGCGCAGGATGCGTACCCGCTCCAGCGTTTCAATGTCCGAATGCAGGTAGCGGCAGCGCACGCCGACTTCCAGGTAATACTGCGAGAGGTCTTCGGACATCTTCTTGGTCAGCGTCGTCACCAGCACGCGCTCGTCGCGCTCGGCGCGCACCCGGATTTCGTGCAGCAGGTCGTCCACCTGGCCCTCCACCGGCCGAACCTCCACCACCGGGTCAATCAGTCCGGTGGGCCGGACAATCTGTTCGACAATCACCCCGCCCGCCCTGGTCAGTTCATAGGGCGCCGGCGTGGCGGAAACATAGACAATCTGCGGTGTGCGCTGGTTGAACTCATCGAACCGCAGCGGGCGGTTGTCGAGCGCCGAGGGTAACCGGAAGCCGTGGTTGACCAGATTCTGTTTACGCGAGCGGTCGCCTTCGTACATGCCGCGCACCTGCGGCACGGCAACATGCGACTCGTCGATGAAAACCATAAAGTCCGTCGGGAAGTAGTCCAGCAGGGTCGGGGGCGGTTCGCCCGGCTGCCGGCCGGAAAGGTGCCGCGAGTAGTTCTCGATGCCGTGGCAGTAGCCAATGGTGCGCATCATCTCAATGTCGAACATCGTCCGCTGCGAGAGCCGCTGCGCTTCCACCAGCTTGTTCTGTGCGTTCAGTTCGGGCAGCCACTGGTCGAGTTCGGCCAGGATGTCGCGGATGGCCCGCTCCTTCTGCTCCACCGGCAGGACGAAGTAGGTCTTGGGGTAGACCGGCACCCGCTCGTGGACTTTGAAAACCGAGCCGGTGAGTGGATCAATCTCGCTCAACTTGTCGATTACATCGCCCCACAACTCAATCCGGTAGGCGCTGTCGATGTAGGACGGATAGACCTCGATGATGTCGCCCCGCACACGGAAGGTCCCGCGCCGCAGGTCTTCGCCGCGCTCGTACTGGATCTCGACCAGCTTTGCCAGAATGTCCTGACGGCGCATCTTCTTGCCCTTCTCCAGCAGCAGCAACATGCCGTAGTAGGCCTCCGGCGAGCCCAGACCGTAGATGCAACTCACGCTGGCGACGATAACGGTATCGCGCTGCTCGAAGAGTGCGCGGGTGGCCGCCAAACGCAGCTTGTCGAGTTCGTCGTTGACCGAGGCGTCCTTCTCGATATAGGTGTCGCTGGCGGGCAGGTAGGCTTCCGGCTGGTAGTAGTCGTAATAGCTGACGAAGTACTCCACTGCGTTTTCAGGAAAGAACTGCCGGAACTCATGGAAGAGCTGTGCGGCCAGAGTTTTGTTGTGTACCAGCACGAGCGTGGGCCGCTGCAACCGCTCGATGACCTTGGCCATGGTGTAGGTCTTCCCCGACCCGGTCACGCCGAGCAGAACCTGATGCTGCTCACCATCGTTGGCGCCGCGCACCAAAGCGTCGATGGCGGCCTGCTGGTCGCCGCGGGGCTCGTAGCTGCTGACCAATTTAAAACTCATCTTTAAGGTTCGCCTGCAATGTTCACCGTGCTGGAGACTTCATCACCCTCGGCCCAAACCTCTTATTATACGCGGAGGGATGGAAAAGAAGAAATCGCGGGCAGGACAGAAAAAAATTACTGGTCGTCTTCTTCCGCCGGGACCAACTCTACGCGCGGGTTCTGGAGAGTTCCAGTGAGACGATAGGTGTTTTCGAAAATTTTTATGATATCGGCAGAGGGCCGGCGGCGGCCCACCGAAAGCGGCTGGCCGCGTAACTCAAATTCGAGTGCGCCGTCGTACCCGGCCCGGCCGTTCACATCCAGCGCCGCCCTGCCGACAATCAGTTTTACTCCGTCCAACTCCACCTGCTGGTCTCTTAACTGGAAGCTGCCGGCCAGGCTCTGAAACCGGGTCCCGGTCTCGTCCGTTGCCCCCGGAGTGGCCGCGCCGGAGGCAGCCGCCAGTGCGTTCATCAGCCGCACAGGCCGCAGCGTGCCGTTTTGCAATCCGCCCACGGCCCCGCCGGAGAGGTTCTGCCAGAACGCTTCGGCAGTTGCGCCGGAGGATTCCAGCAGCACTTCTGCTCCCAGCAGACCGCTCAAGGGAGGCTCAGCTCCCATGGCAGCGCCGAGCATCTCGCCGAGACGAAGGCGGCGGACGTTGCCCGCCAGACGGTAGCGGGGCGGGTCTTCCAGGAAGTCGGCGCGGAAGCTGCCGTCAAAGCGGCCTCGATAGGCGCGGAAGCGAACCCGGGAAAATTCCAGCCGCCCCAGCCGGAACTCCGCCCGGGCGTTTACTCGTGTAAACGAAAACGGTCCAGCTTCCAGTTCGTCAATCCTCAGGTTGCCCGCCAGCCAGATCTTCTCCCACGGAATCACCCGGCCGGCTTCCGCCGAGAACAACCGTTCCAGGAAGCCTTGCTCGGGGGCGCCGAAGAGTTCCGTAAGGGTAGAGAGGTTCAGGCGCTCCGCCTGGATGTCCGCCGTCCAGCGGACGTCCTCCGTCCGCCTCTCCAACCGGGCGTTAATGGTTGACCCTCCGAACTGAATTTTCAGGGGATCCACACGGACGCCGCGGCGGTTCCACGCCAGCCGGGCCTGCGGAACAGAAAAACGCTCCTCCGCCCTTCCCGCCTGCACGTGGGCGTTTTGCAATTCGATGGTTCCCCGCAATCGCGGCGGCGCATTGCCGGTCAAGGTGCCACTCCAGTTGAGTTCCACCGCCGCTTGGCCCGCGAGCAGTCCCGGCGCGGGCGAGGTCCACCCAAAGGAGGCCGCCACCTGCTCGAGCGCCTCTATCGACATGCCCTCGCTGGACCACTGCGTACGGTAGGGGTAGTTTCCCCGATCCAGCCGGAGGTCGCCGCCTACGGCCAGCGTTTGGCCGGAGAGGAAGCGCAGCGTCACCGGTAACAGTTCCAGCTTCCGGTCCGCCAGCCGCAGGTGAAAGCCCTCAATTTCCACCGGGTTTTCCGCCCCGCTGGGCTGCAACTGCACCGGCCCGGCGGTAACCAGTGCGCCCTGCCACTCCTCCCGGTCATGGCCTATCTGCAACGACAACTGCGCGGCGCCGGCCAGGGCGGTCTCATCCCGGACGAAATCCGTCAGCGAAGCGGCCTGGGCAAGCCACTCCGCCAGATCAAGTTTTTCGGAACGAATTTCCAGTTGCCAGGAACGCGCCCCCAGAGGGTCTTGCAGACGGCCCGCAAGATGGAGTTCCGATTCGGGGGTCCGTGCGACGGCCTCTTCCAGGACCAGGCCATCCGTTTCCCCGCCATAACCAACCTGGAATTCTCCTTCCCACCCCGGAAGATTTTCATCGGCTAAATGGTCCTCCCGGCGCAAACCCTCCACAGAGAAAGAACCTTTCCCCGTCCAGGCCTCCGGGGTCCCCTCCATTTCCATCTCCCAGGAAGTCCCGGCCCGCACCGGAGACTCTTCCCCCAGTGCCAATGCCAGCAACGACGCCAGGGAACTCCGCTCCAGTTCGGCGATCAGACGAAACTGCCAGTCACTTTCGTCACCAGCCTCGGTGACCTCGCCCGTCAGGCGCAGGCGGCCCGCCTCGGGCAGGTCGAGATCCACCCGCATGGGTGTAGCTTCCAACTGCACCTGCCAAGGTCCTGCCG
>CBDUYQ010000147.1:0-4052 GCA_965371475.1 uncultured bacterium | reverse complement strand
CAGGTCCAGCAGGTCGGGCCGCCTTTGCCCTCGAAATGATCCTGGCTGATGGCGCCGACCATGGGAAACATCTTGGTGGACATCATCTCCCGGGCATGCATCTGCTCTTCACTCAAATCGTCCTTGGCCCAGTTGTCCTGCTCGTGGCAGTGGACGCACTCCACCCCAAGGACTGTATTCATGACCTTCATGATCCGATCCACGCGAGCTACTGACATGCGCTTGAACATACCCATTTTGAGATTCTTGTACACTTCGGCTGCCGGACGACTGCCCTGTTCGCCCTGCGTGACCGGAGCCGCAACCATCGCCAGCACGCCCAGTGAAAGCAAAACCAGTACTGCCAATGCGCCGCCAGCAACCAGCCGGCTGTGATTTTTCACCATGACCTCTCCTTTTTAACCGTTCCAAGACTCCAAAACAGACTTAAACACACACACGCCTGCCTGCCCGGTAAGAATACGGGGTTGCCGGAAGGGAATACAGCGGTTTGGGACGAGCGGCCCGCGGGGAGGGACGAAACGAAACTCACCGGGGACAATTACTCCCGCTCTTATCCGATTTTGACTTCGCGGAGGTACTTGGCGGTGGCTTCCGGAATCGAACTGTTAATGAACATGCCCGAGCCCATCTCGAAGCCCGCCGGGCGCGTCAGCCGGGGGACGATGCTCATATACCAGTGGTAGTACCGGACCTGGTCGGTCTCTTTGGGCGCCGTCCGAATCATCATATTGAAGCCGGGGTCGCCCAGCCCGGTGTAAATTCTCTGCAAGACCTCCCGCACTATCCGGGCCAGGCTGGGGACCTCCTCGGGCGTGAGTCGCCCGAAGGAAGCGCTGTGCCGCCGGGGAAAAATCCACAGGTGGAACGGCGAGAGGGCCGCATAGGGGATAAACGCCACAAAATTTTCGTTCTCGGCCACGATGCGGCGCTCGCCTTTCATTTCGTCCTGCAGGGTTGCGCAAAAGACACACATCCCGTTGTCGTCGTAAAACCGCAGCGCCCACTCCAGCCGCTCGCGCACGTCAGGCGGAATCACCGGCGTACCGATCAACTGCCAGTGCGGGTGGTCGATGGTCGTGCCGGAATCTCTCCCGTGGTTTTTGAAAATCGTGATCGCTTCGACGCGCTGGTCTTCCAGCACGGCTTGGTACCGCGCAACTTTGGCCCGAATGACGTTCCCCCACTCTTCGTCCGGCATCAGCGCCGGTACGATGTTGTGCGCGGGCGTTTGCACAATTACCTCATGGACTCCCACGCCGCTGATAGAACGTTTCAACCCCTCCACAACGCGCGTGACCGTCCCTTCCAAGGCCAGCGCCGACTCGCGGTTGGGCACCACCCGGACCTGCCAGTCCCCACTTTCGGGATAGCGGTACACCTCCCCCGGCGTTTCCTTTTCGTTGCCGGGGCAGAAGTGGCACTCCGGATCCCTTTCGGGCAGTTCCGGGGCAGGGTCTTCCCGCTTGAACTCCTCCGGCGGGACCGCATGCTCGGTGGTAATAATGACCCACTGGCGGGTAATCAAATTTTGTCGGATTTCCGGCATAACAAGAGCACCTTACCATACCCCCCAGCTCGGTCGCCGAGAAAAAAATCTACTCTGCCGCAGGCCGAGGGTCGGAAGTCTGTGTCAAACGGAAACTCTGGCTGAGCAGATTGACGTAGAGCCGGATGCCGCCGGGCACCCCGGCGCGCACCTGCCGGAAGAGCGCCAAACCGGAATAGATGTAGGCTCCCTGGCCGTACCGGGCGTAGAGTAACGAGCCGCGCAAAGGTTCCTCGCCCGGATCGGCCATCTCCAGCAACGGCGTGTACTCCTCCGGCCACTCCTCCCAGAAGTAAAGTCCGCGCTCCTGCACCCAGCCCTCCCAGTCTTCCGGGCCGATGGCGTTGGGGTAGTTCAGAACGGGGTGATTGGGTTCCAGCACGCGCACCGGCGCAGTTTCCACCGTAACGCGCGCCACCGGGTTGGAGGATTTCTTGCCGGGGTAGGGCGCGAATTTTGCCGGATCCCAACTGCGTCCCTGGTGCTCCACCAGAAGGACGCCGCCCTGCCCCACATAGTCCAGCAAGCGTGAACCCTGCTCCGCCACCTCGGGCCGGGAATCATAGACCCGGTTAGCAATGACGACGGTGTTGTACACGGTAAGGTCGGCCGTCCGGACGGCTTCTGCATCCAGCGGTTCGACCTTAATGCCCAAACCTTCCAGCATCGCCGGAACCGGGTCGTCAGGAAATCCGATGTAGCCCACGCGCAACCGGCGCGGCACTTCGGTATCCACTACCTGGAAAACCGCCTTCGCCGGTTCATAGAGGTGCAACGGAAGTTTCTGGCCGCCATAGGGAGCCGGGCCCCGGGCAATACTCCGGCGGCTGTCCGTAAAAGTTTCTTCCCCGTTTCCGGCAATGACATTGAGTTCGTAGCGGCCGGGCGGCAGCGGGTCCGCCAAACCAACCGGGAAGCGGAGCGAAGCGGTGGCACCGGCCTGTTCCAGCCGGGTCGCCTTGGGCAGCGTGGTGTACCACTCGGAAGGGACTTCCACCCGCACCGGACAACGCCCGAACTCCCGGTTCGCCTCCAACCGCACCTCCAACTGCTGTGTGCTCCCGCCCGAGTCCGCCCTCAGCAGCCGGAACTTCGGCTTCGCCCATACCTGGACCGCCGGGGCCACGCTGACAGTTTCAAATTTTTCGTTTATATTTTTTCCCCGGACCGGCGCTTCTAACTCCACCTGCAACTCCTTCGCTCGCAGCAGGACTCGTCCTTGCAAGGCGGGGAAGCGAACTTTATGGGGATCCAGTTCCGCCGGGATTGCCACATTAAAAAACACGGTGGTTCGCTGCCCGGCCTCTCGCGAAGTTTTCGGCGCCCACCCGGCAGGCGCATCCAACTGAAATGTTTGCAGCTTGAAACCGGTAGCGGTAAAAACATTTTTCTTCCTAATCCGCACCGACACTCGAACCCGAAACTCTTCCCCCGGTGTCAAAACTGCACGGTCAGTCACGGCCAGCAACCTTACACCGGCAACCCGTGTTGCCGCCCGCAGGAAGGCCTGCTCTTTGTCTCGGAGCCAGGCTTCCGCCTGCCCCAGCTCCAGCGTCATCTCGGTGGCGTCATACAACAACTCCCCTCGCAGCCTATGAAGTATTGCTGCTCCTTCCACCAGCGCCTGCGCGGATCGGACCGGATCATGCACAGCCTGTGCCCGCGCCTCGCGCGCGAAGGCTTCCGCCTGTGACAAACTCTCCTGCCATTCCTGCCGGCGTGTTTCCCCGGCGGTTAAGAGAAACAGTTCCGGGATTCTCGAAAGTCCCGGGGTAATATCTTCCACCCGCGCAGGCGCGGCCAAACCCGGCGCGGTGGCTGCCACGTTCAGGAAATATTTCCGCTGGCGCCGCGCCGGAGGGGCGCTGGCGATGCGCCGGTCCATGTTCTGGCTGCGGTGGTTGCGGAAGCCGTCCCATCCGATTTGCTCATAGCTTTTTCCGGTGGCTTCGTCTGTTTGCTGGACGGGCACCTCGAACTTGTCTCCTTCGCCCTCGCCCCGCCAGTTCCGTATTAAGAGGTACGGCGTCTGCCAGGGCAGCAGACCTCCCGCCAGTTGTGCGGGGTAGGCGTTGGGGTTGGCGGCATCCTCAAACGCCTGCCGCGTCAGAATCCCGGACGCCTGGTGCTGCTTGTGGCCATCGCGGTCGGTGCCGGTGAAACCGGAAAGTATCGCCACCGGCTGCAGTTCCCGAATGTGCCGGACCAGTTTGCGCCGCAATTCGTCTGCGTTCCAGAAGCGCATCGTTTCTTCGACATCTTTTGTGTAGCCAAAGTCCGGTGCGCCCAGGATCCGCAGTTCGACGCCGTAGGTCGCGCAGGCTTCGGCCAGCTCCACCGTGCGAATCCACCCGAGTTCCGTCCCGATCTCCGAGCCTTTCGAGTTCTGTCCGCCCTCGCCGCGGGTCATGGCAATCAGCACCACCCGCATGTTCCGCCCGCGCGCCAGGTAGGCCAAGGTAGCGGCGCTTTCGTCGTCCGGGTGCGCGGTGGTGTAAATGAT
>CBDUYQ010000146.1:0-4057 GCA_965371475.1 uncultured bacterium | reverse complement strand
CTTGCCCTCGCGGGAGTTCGGGCAGGTGCGGGCGGAGGAGTTCCATCTTTATCAAAGCGAACTCTCGCCCGGCGGGGCAAAATACACTACACTGGAGCGCTTCCCGTTCGTGACCACAGCCGGGAACGGATAAAGGAGAGTCAGGTTGAACTGGATGGCCGCCATCTCTGTCCTGCTTGCCTACCTGCTGGGTGCGCTGCCTTTCGGTTACCTGCTGGTAAAATTGCGCAGCGGCTCCGACGTCCGCACTGTGGGCAGCGGCTCAACCGGGGCCACCAACGTCACCCGCGCCGCTGGCCCCTGGGTGGGTGCCACGGTGCTTATCCTCGATGTCGCCAAAGGATACGGAGCCGTTTGGCTATCCGACATCCTTTCCGGTTCCGATGAACGCTACGTCGCCGGCGCAGCGGTGGCGGCCATCCTGGGCCACAGCTTTCCGGTGTTCTTGCGGTTCCGGGGCGGCAAGAGTGTGGCCACCGGTGTGGGCGTGTTCATTTACCTCACACCGTTGGCGGTGCCCGCCACGTTCGGCCTCTGGGTTGTGGCGATGCTCCTCTGGCGGTACGTTTCCCTGGCCTCGGTGCTGGCCGCCGCGCTCTATCCGTTGACCGCTTACTTTCTCTACCGGCCATCGCTTGAAATTTTCCTGGCGGCCGTGATTTGTGCTGCTATTATCATGCTTCGTCACTATGGGAATATGGAACGGCTGGTCGCGGGCACAGAGCCCAAGTTTTCCCTGAAGAAGTAAGGGCGGAACCTTTTCGACATGCGAACCATCACGGTCATCGGCGGAGGAAGCTGGGGGACGGCGCTGACCATTGCCTTCACCCGCAGCCAGACAAAACATAACGTCCGGCTCTGGGCGGTCGAAACCGGCCTGGTCGAACGCATGCAACAGACGCGCGAGAACGACGTCTTCCTGCCCGGCTTCCCGCTGCCGAAAGATATCCTGATTACCAACGACCTGAACGAGGCCGCCACCGGAGCGGACATCATCGTCAGCGTCATCCCGACACAGTTCCTGCGCGGGGTGTGGAAAAAACTGCTGCCTTCAATCACCCCCGAAACCATCATCCTGAGCGCCAGCAAAGGGCTGGAGCACGACACCCTGCTCCGCCCCACCGAGTCCATTGCTCACATTATCGGTGACAGTTTCAAACCCAAACTGGCCGCGCTCTCTGGCCCTTCTTTCGCCAAGGAAGTGGCTGCCGGGCTGCCCGCCGCCATCGTCATCGCCTCCGAGGACGAAGCCCTGGCACGCGACCTGCAAACCGAACTAGCCGGCCCCACCTTCCGCCTCTACACCAACACCGACGTAGCCGGGGTAGAAGTCGGCGCCGCCATCAAGAACATCATCGCCATCGCCGCCGGAGTGGCCGACGGGCTGGAGCTGGGCGCCAACGCCCGGGCCGCGCTCATCACACGCGGGCTGGCGGAGATCACGCGGTTGGCCATCGCCATGGGCGGACGGCAGGAGACCATGGCCGGACTGGCCGGCATGGGCGACCTGGTTCTGACCTGCACCGGGTCTCTAAGCCGCAACCGCACCGTCGGGCTGGAGCTGGCCAAGGGGCGCACGCTCGAAGAAATTACCGGCCCGATGAAGATGGTCGCCGAGGGAGTGGAGACTACGCGCGTCACCATGGAGCTCGCCCGCAAGCTCAAAATCGAGATGCCCATCGCCAAGATGATGCACCGCATCCTGTTTGAAGGCCAGGACCCGCGCGACGGCGTCCGCACCCTGCTCACCCGCTCCCTCAAAGAAGAGTAACTAAACACTTTACCTTTGCATTGAATCAAAAGATTTGAAATTACGTCCATCCGGTAGGGGGACATTTTGGAAATTTCCCTTCATGCGCTGAGCCCGGCGGCCTGCCTGCGGTAGGCAGGCACCTGCCGCCGGGTGCTGTTAGGCCAAGACACCCCGTGGCAGGTGCCACGGGGCTCGGCGGTTAACTATCGAATTCACAATAACCCACCTCCCTACCCAAACAGAACCCGGCAAAGCAAACAGCTCTGCTACAATTGATGCTGGGAGTAATATCTTTGACAGAAACTACCGAACAAAAAAAATGGTGGGGACGGCTGCAACAGGCGGTCACGCGCACACGCGAACAGCTCACCGAGCAGGTGGAAAACGTGGTCCGCGGCAAGAAGGCCATCGACCGCGAAGTCCTGGAAGACCTGGAAGCCGTGCTGCTCTCAAGCGACCTCGGCGTCCAGACTACACAGGAAGTTCTTGAGCGGCTGCGCGAGCGCACCGAACGCAACCAGCTGGCCGATGCCGCAGCACTGCGGCAGGCGCTCAAGGAAGAGCTCATTGCTATTGTCCACAACGGCAACAGCCCATCCGAGGCAGTAACCGTCACTCCGCCGCATGTTGTTTTTCTCGTCGGGGTCAACGGCACCGGCAAGACCACCACCATCGCCAAGCTCACCCGCCGCTGGCAGCAGGAGGGCAAGAGCGTAATCCTCTGCGCGGCAGATACCTTCCGCGCCGCCGCCGGAGAGCAACTGGAAATCTGGGCGGAGAGACTCGAAGCTGAAATTGTCAGCCAGAAGTCCGGCGCCGACCCCGCGTCCGTTGTCCACGATGCGGTCTCAGCGGCGCAGTCCCGCAAGACTGACGTCGTGTTGGTGGATACCGCCGGGCGATTGCATACCAAGTCGAACCTGATGCAGGAACTCGACAAGATGCGCCGGGTGGCGGGCCGCCTGGTCGAGGGCGCACCGCACGAGGTCCTGCTGGTGATGGATGCCACTACCGGGCAGAACGGATTGCAGCAGGCGCGGCAGTTTACCGAGTCGGCGGGCGTGACGGGAATCGTGCTGACCAAACTCGACGGCACCGCCAAGGGCGGCGTGGCGATTGCCATCGCGCAGGAGTTGAAGCTGCCCATCCTTTATCTGGGCGTGGGCGAGCAGCCCGATGACCTGCTCGACTTCGACGCCGACGCCTACGTCACTTCCCTGTTTGAATAACTCCTATGCCTACGGCTACCACAACCCGGGCAGACACCGCGCGCACCGACCGCGACTGGATGGACCTGGCGCTGGAACTCGCCCGTCAGGGCGAAGCGTTGACCAGCCCCAACCCGATGGTCGGCTGCGTAGTGGTGCGCGACGGCAAAGAGGTGGGCCGCGGCTTCCACACCTACGACGGTGTCAAGCACGCGGAAGCGCTGGCGCTGAAAGAGGCGGGCGCGGCGGCGCGCGGCGCAACGCTTTACCTCAACCTGGAACCCTGCTCGCACACCGGGCGCACCGCGCCCTGCTCCGAAGCCATTATCGAAGCAGGGGTGGCGCGCGTGGTGGCCGCCATGCCGGACCCCAACCCGGAAATAAACGGACAAGGTTTTGAACAACTGCGCACTGAAGGCGTGGAAGTTACCACCGGCGTGGGCGAAGAAGAGGCCCGGCGGCTGAACGAAGCCTTTGCCTGCTGGACACGCTACCAACGCCCCTTTGTGACGCTCAAGGCCGGGCTGTCGCTCGACGGAAGAAT
This sequence comes from uncultured bacterium, assembly GCA_965371475.1. Taxonomy (GTDB): domain Bacteria; phylum Acidobacteriota; class Terriglobia; order Acidiferrales; family 2-02-FULL-67-57; genus CBDUYQ01. The sequence goes on along the minus strand of CBDUYQ010000146.1, from coordinate 552 downwards.
TGCCGAAAGCCGGGAGAAACAGACCTGGATTACCTCGGAGGAGTCGCGCGCGGAAGTCCAGCGGCTACGGCACCAGTCCGATGCGCTGATTACCGGCATCGGGACGGTGTTGGCCGACGACCCGGCGCTGACCGACCGGACGGGAAAACCGCGCCGCCGTCCGCTGCTCCGCATCGTGCTCGACGCCGGGCTGCGCCTGCCGCTTGATTCCAAGCTGGTTCAGACAGCAAAGGATGACGTGCTGGTGGTTACCGGCGAGGACGTTTGGCAGGGCAAGCGCAAGCAACTGACCGAGCGCGGCGTTGAAACCATCGAAATCAAAGAGTCGGGCGGGCGCATCAGCCTGCCTGCCGTCCTGAAAAAGCTGGGCGCGAGGGAGATAACCAGCGTGCTGCTCGAAGCCGGGTCGCGGCTGAACGCTCACGCTGTTGACATGAAGGCGGTGGACAAGGTCTGGCTGTTTTACGCGCCGAAGTTTCTGGGTTCGGAGGCCGTGCCGCTGCTCGACGGCAAGGCGCAACTCGATGAACTCAGCGATGTCCGCCTGCACCG